>DATBIZ010000626.1:0-1792 GCA_036556645.1 Vicinamibacteria bacterium
GGCGCTGCTCGCCGGGGGCGATTCGAGCGAGCCTGCGGCGGAGGGGAGAGCGCCCGGCGGCGCGATCGGGGCGGCCGTGCCGCTGGCCGCGCCGGGCACGGTCCACCAGGCGCTCCACGCCCGCGCGCAGGCCGAGCCCGCCCGGCCCCACGTCTTCCTGCGCGAGGACGACGGCAGCGAGCAGGTGGTGACCTACGGCCGCCTGCTCGCGGAGTCGGCCGCGGTCGCGGGAGGGCTTCGCGCGCGCGGCGTCCGCCGCGGCGACACCGTCGCCCTGATGCTGCCCACCGGGCTCGATTTCCTGCGCGCGTTCCAGGGCATCCTGATCGCGGGCGCGGTGCCGGTGCCGATCTATCCGCCCCTCCGCCTGGACCGCCTCGAGGAGTACGCGGCGCGGCAGGGCGCGATCCTCGCCAACGCGGAAGCGCGGCTGCTGATCACGGTGGAGCGCGCGCGCGCGATCGCGGCGCTGCTGCGCCCGGGCGTGCCCAGCCTGAAGCACGTGGTGACGGCCGGCGATCTGGCGGAGGCGGGCGCGCCGCCGCCCGCGGTCGAGGGCCAGGGGAGCGATCCCGCCTTCATCCAGTACACGTCGGGCAGCACCGGCGCGCCCAAGGGCGTGCTGCTGACGCACGACAACCTGCTCGCGAACATCCGCGCGATCACCGCGGGGCTGCGCGCCGAGCCCACCGACGTGGGCGTGAGCTGGCTGCCGCTCTACCACGACATGGGCCTGATCGGCTCCTGGCTGTTCTGCCTGGTGAACGGCCTGCCGCTGGACCTGCAGTCCCCGCTCGCGTTCCTCTCCCGGCCCGAGCGCTGGCTGTGGGCCATCCACCGGCGGCGCGCCACGTTGTCGCCGGCGCCGAACTTCGCCTACGAGCTGTGCGTGCGCCGCATCGACGACAAGGCGATCGAGGGGCTGGACCTCTCGTCCTGGCGCTGCGCGCTCAACGGCGCGGAGCCGGTGAGCCCGGAGACCCTGGAGCGCTTCGTGCGCCGCTTCGGACGTTACGGCTTCCGGCGCGAGGCCCTGATGCCGGTCTACGGCCTGGCCGAGAGCTCGGTCGCGCTGGCGATGCCGCCGCCCGGACGCGGACCGCGCGTGGTGCGGGTGGAGCGGGAGCCCTTCGCGCGCGACGGGCGGGCGGTGGCCTCCACGAGCGCCTCCGCGCTGGCGTTCGTGTCGGTCGGCGCGGCGCTGCCCGAGCACGAGGTGCGCGTGGTGGACGACGGGGGCGCCGATCGCGGCGAGGGGCAGGTCGGCCGGCTGGTCTTCCGGGGGCCCTCGAGCATGGCCGGCTACCACCGGCAGCCCGCGGCCACCGCGGCGATCACGCTCCCGGGCCGCTGGCTCGACAGCGGCGACCTGGCGTTCTCGCTCGACGGCGAGCTGTTCATCGCGGGGCGCGGCAAGGACATCGTGATCAAGGCCGGCCGCAACCTGGTGCCGCAGGAGATCGAGGAGGTCGCGGCCGGGGTCGAGGGAGTGCGCCGCGGCTGCGTCGTGGCCATCGGGGTCACGTCGCCCGGCCTGGGGACGGAGAGCCTGGTGGTGGTCGCCGAGACCCGCGCGCGCGAGACGGCGGCGCGCGACCGCATCGCCGCCGCGATCACCGAGCGCGTGGCGGCCGCGATCGGCGTGCCGCCCGACCAGGTGGCGCTCGTGCCGCCGGGCGCGGTGCCCAAGACCTCGTCGGGCAAGATCCGGCGCGTGGCGACGCGCGAGCTGTACGTCTCGGGCGCGCTCGGCCACCGTCCGCGGGCGCGGCCGCTCGCGCGGGCGCGCCTC
>DATBIZ010000627.1:0-6621 GCA_036556645.1 Vicinamibacteria bacterium
CCCGCCTCCACCAGATCCACGTACTGCTTGCGGGCGGCGTCGAAGCCGTAGGCGCCCGTGCCCGCCCGCATGCGTTCGACCACGACCCCGCCGTCCACGCCCGAGTTCTCGGCGATCTGCCGGGCCGGGGTCTCGAGGGCCCGCCGCAGGATCGCGAGCCCGGTGCGCTCATCGCCTTCGGCGGACTGCTCTTCCTTCTCCACGGCCGGAATGGCTCGGAGCAGGGCGAGCCCGCCACCGGGCACGATGCCCTCGGCCACCGCGGCCTTGGTGGCGCTGATGGCGTCGTCGAACGCCTCCTTCCGGCTCTTCAGCTCCGCCTCGGAGGGGGCGCCCACGCGGATCACCGCCACGCCGCCCGAGAGCTTGGCCAGCCGCTCCTCCAGCTTCTCCCGGTCGTAATCGCTGGTCGCCTTCTCGATCTGCTGCCGGAGCTGCGCCCGCCGGCCGTCGATCGCGGCCTTCTCGCCGCGGCCGCCCACCAGCGTGGTGTGCTCGCGGTCCACCACCACCCGGGCGCAGCGGCCGAGCTGGTCCAGGGCCAGCGTCTCCAGCTTGATCCCGGCCTCTTCGGTCGCGACCTGGCCGCCGGTGACGACCGCGATGTCCTCCAGCATCTCCTTGCGCCGGTCGCCGTAGCCGGGCGCCTTCACCGCCACGCAGCGCAGCGCGCCGCGCACCTTGTTCACGACCAGGGTGGCCAGCGCCTCCGCCTCCACGTCCTCGGCGATGATCAGCAGGGGCTCGCCGGTCTGCGCCATCTGCTGCAGCAGCGACAACATGTCCTTCAGGTTCGACAGCTTCTTGTCCGTGATCAGCACGCGCGCGTCCTCGAGCACGGCCTCCATCTTCTCGGGGTCCGTGACGAAGTACGGGGAGACGTAGCCGCGGTCGAACTGCAGCCCCTGCACGACCTCGACCTGCGTCTCCGTGGCCTTGGCCTCCTCCACCGTGATGGCGCCCTCGCTGCCCACGCGCTCCATGGCCTCGGCGACCTGCTCGCCGATGGCGGGGTCGTTGTGCGCGGAGATGGTCGCCACCTGCGCCTTCTCCTTGCGGCTCTGCACCGGGCGGGACAGGGCCTTCACCGCGGCCACCGCCGCGCGCAGCCCGCGCTCGAAGCCGCGCCTCAGGTCCACCGCGCTCGCGCCGGCCACCACGTTCTTCACGCCCTCGGCGTACATGGCATAGGCGAGCACGGTCGCGGTGCTGGTGCCGTCGCCCACGGCGTCGCCGGTGCGCTCCGCGGCCTGCCGCAGGATCTGGGCGCCGAGGTTCTCGGCGGCGTCGGGAAGCTCCATCTCCTTGGCGATGGTCACGCCGTCGTTGCAGACGATCGGCGCGCCGTACGACCTCTGGATCAGGACGCACTTGGACCTGGGGCCGAGCGTCACCCGCACGGCGTCGGCCATGGCGGCCGCGCCCCTCAGCACCTTCTCGCGGGCCTCGCTGCGGAACAACACCTGCTTCGCCGTCATGACGGCCTCCTCTCCTCCACGGCGCGGGCGCGGGCGGCGCCGAGCGCGTCGCTGATCTCCACCGGGTAGGGCGGCGTGGCGGGTTCCAGGCTCCGCAGGCGCACGGGCAGGGACGCGAGCGCGCGTGCGGCGTGCGCGCGAGCGGCGTGCGGCCCGACGCATCCCTCGGGCAGGCTCCGTCCTTCCCGCATCACCGGGCGGAGCAGCGGGCGCCCCGGGCCGCGCTCCTCCCGCCGGCCGAGCACGTCCTTCTCGGCCAGGCCCGCGGGCTCCACGCGGAACACCTGTTTGCGCCCCGGCAGCAGGGCCTTGCCCGCCGACAGCTTCAAGCGGTCCTTCCCGGCGTAGTGCACGAGCTTGTAGGCCATGTCGAGCGCGGGCGCGTCCGCCGACACGCCCAGCGCCGTGCCCACCCCGAACGCGTCGATCGGCGCGCCCGCCGCCACCAGCGACGCCACCTCGCGCTCGTCGAGGCCCCCGCTCGCGAAGATCTCCACGTTTGCGAGGCCCGCCTCGTCGAGGAGCGCCCGCGCCTGCTTCGCGAGGGCGCCCAGGTCGCCCGAGTCCAGCCTGACGCCCCGGACGCGGAAATCGCGCCCCAGCTCGCGGGAGAGGTGGACCACGTTCGCCACGCCGGCCGCCGTGTCGTAGGTGTCCACCAGCAGCACGGCGTCGGGCCAGGTGCGCACGAAGGCGCGGAAGGCGTCGAGCTCGCTCTCGTGCGCCTGCACGTAGCTGTGGGCCATGGTGCCGCGCACCGGGACGCCGTAGGCGAGGCCGCCGAGCACGTTCGACGTCGCGTGCACGCCCGCCACGAAGAACGCGCGCACGGCCTTGAGGCCCGCGTCGGTCCCGTGCATGCGCCGGAGGCCGAAGTCCACCACCGGGCGGCCGCCCGCGGCGAGCACGACCCGCGCGGCCTTGGAGGCCGCCACCGTCTGGAAATGGACCTGGTTCAGGACGATCGTCTCCACGATCTGCGCTTCGGGGAGCGGCGCCTCGACCTCGAGCAGCGGCTCCTGGCCGAACACCGGCGTCCCCTCCGGCACCGCGTGCACGTCACCGGAGAAGCGGAACGCCTCGAGCCAGCGCAGGGTGCGCTCCGAGAGCAGGCCGAGAGCGTCGAGCCGGTCCAGCCACGGCCGCTCGAAGGTCAGCGTCTCGAGCAGCGCGAGGGCGTCCGCGAGGCCGCAGGCCAGGAGGAAGTTGCGCGGCGGGGGCAGGCGCCGGGCGAAGAGGCTGAACACCGCCGTCTCGTGCAGGCCTTCCTCGAGGTAGGCCTGGAGCATCGTGAGCTGGTACAGGTCGGTGAGCAGCGCGAGGTTCTCGCGGCGGCACTCCGCGAGGGGCGCCGCGCTCGCCGGCGCGGTGGCGCCATCGCGTGCGCGCGGCGGCTGCGGCACCGCCACCGCTCACCGGCCGCGCACGGTCAGCACCGGACAGTGCGCCTGGCGCACGACCTGGTTCGTCGTCGAGCCGAAGAGCGCCACGTCGAGCGCCCCACGGCCGTGCACGCCCATCACCACCGCGTCGCTGCGGTCTTCCGCCGCCACGCGCAGGATCTCGCGGTAGGGCTTGCCGCAGCCCACCTTCTCCACCGGCTCGCACCAGGTCCGGACGTCTTCGGGGATCGCCTCCGCGAGGCGCCGGCGGGCGTCCTCCTCCAGGAAACGCCGGTACTCGGGCACGTCGAAGTGGCGGTGCTCCCGGATCTCCTGCTCGGGGAACCACTCCAGCACGTGGAGCACGGTCAGCCGCGCCTTGGCCTCCTCCGCCAGCGAGAACGCGTAGCGCAGCGCGCGGTCCGAAGTGGCCGAGAAGTCCACCGGGCAGAGGATGCGCTGATAGGGCGGGCGAGCGGTGGCCGGGTGCTCGGCCACGGCGGGCGGCACCGTGAGCACCGGGCACGTCGCCCGCCGGAGCACCTTCTCGGCCACCGAGCCGAGCACCAGGCGCTCGAAGCCCGAGCGGCCGTGCGTGCCGAGCACGACCAGGTCCGCCTCCAGCGCCCGCGCCTGCTCCAGCACGGTCCGCGCGGGGTCGCCCGACATCACGACCGTCTCCGCCGGCACCGTGTCGGCGGCCGGCGCCACGAACCGGCGCAGCTCCTCGTGGAACGCCTCGGGCGGCACCGGCTCCATCGTTGCGGCGCTGATCGCGGGCGGGAAGCTCAGCGTCGTGGGCACCAGCGGCACGACGTGAAGCGTGAACAGGCGCGCCTCGTACCAGCGCGCGAGCGCGGCGGCATGCTCCAGGGCGCGCCGCGACGCCTCGGAGAAATCCACCGGGCAGAGGATCCTGTGGATGGAGATCATGATCGCTCCCGAAGTGGGCGCAGGCCCGCTTCCAACCTGTCAGGAGCAAGGCACGTTCCACGGCTGGCCCGCGTCGGCCCGGCGCGCCCACGCGCGCGGGGCTCGGCGAGCGCGCAAGGCCTGCGCGCGATGCCGCGCCGCGCGCGGCGGTTGCGCGCCCCGCGCCCGCACGACCGTCCGCGTCCGGCCCCTTGCCGCGGCATTCCGATTGCAAACCGCCGCCTCATGGGTCTCTCCCGCCGGCTGCCGCAGAATGCCTGCGGGCGGTTCTTCGTCAGCGAAGAGTGCATCGGCTGCGGGCTGTGCGTGGCGTACGCGGCCGACAACTTCGAATGGACCGCGGACGGGACCCGGTGCTACGTGGCGTGCCAGCCGCGCGACGCGCGGGAGACGGACGCGGTCTGGGACGCCGTGACGGACTGCCCGGTTGCCGCGCTGCGGCACGAGGGCGCGCCGTCCTGACGTCACGCGGAGGTCGCCCATGAGCACTCTGACCGTCGTCCTGCTCGCCGTCGTGGCCGTGCTGGCCGTCATGGCCGTGGCGGCCGTCCGCGCCGCGGTGCGGCTGCGCGGCAAGCGCGTCGTCACGTGCCCCGAGACGCGTGCCGCCGCGGCCGTGGACATGGACCTGCGCTACGCCGCCTTCGGCGCCGCCTTCGGGCGGCCGGTGTTGAAGCTGGCCGCGTGCTCGCGCTGGCCCGAGCGCGGCCGGTGCGGCATGCCCTGCCTCGACCAGATCGAGGCGTCGCCCGAGGAGTGCCTGGTGCGGGGAATCCTGGCGCGGTGGTACCACGACAAGCGCTGCGTGTACTGCCGGGCGGCCTTCGGAGACATCCACTGGCACGACCACAAGCCCGCGCTGCTCGCTCCGGACGACCGGCTCGTGGAGTGGCGGGACCTCGCGCCGGAATCGCTACCGGCGGTGCTGGAGACCCATCGGCCGGTCTGCTGGAACTGCCTGATCGTGCAGACCCTCCACCGGCAACGGCCCGACCTGTTCGAGTTCCGTCCGCCCCGGCCGGGCGTGCGCGCGGTCTGAGCGCGCTCCGCGGCGGAGCGGACCGCTCACCAGCCGGCGATGGCGCCGGCCGCGATCAGCAGGGCGGTGAGCAGCCCGTACCCGAGCTCGCGCAGTCCGACGTCGCGCGGGCGCAGGCGCGAGCGCCGCGACGAGAGCCCGTGCGCGGCGCGCAGCGTCAGCACGCCGAAGGCGAGCACGGCCAGCGCCGGCGCCGACCCCAGGGCGAGCAAGGCCGCCGCCGCCACGAGCGCGGCCACGTGCGCGCCCAGCGCGGCCTCGACCCCGGCGGGCTGTCCGCGGTCCAGCCGCAGGCGGGAGCGCACGTACAGCACCGACGTGACCGCCTTCAGCGCCATCAGCGTCCACAACGCGGCGGCCACGTCCACCGGGCGACCGCCCGCCAGCGCGAGCGCGGCGGCGGTGGATCCGAGCGCGACCGCGCCCATCAGCTCGGGCGCGAGCCGGCGGCCCTGGTGCCGAGAGTCGTACCAGAGCTGCCAGGCACCGAGCGGCGCGGCCACGAGCAGCGGGAGCCAGACCACCGGCGGCGCGGTGGCGGCCGCCACCGCCGCCGCGAGCAGCGCGACCGCGCCGTAGGCGGCGGCCGCGCGCTCGGCGAGCGTGGTGCGCGCGTAGCGCGCCCCACGGCGGCGGTCGGCGAGGACGAGCTTGAGCGGGTGGCGGGCCAGGAACGCGCCGATCGCGGCCACCGCGAGCGCGGCCCCGGCCCCCGAGGGAGCGAACGCGAGGCCCACCGCGAGCGGCTCGAGCAGCAGCCCCCAGCCGCCGTGCTCGACCGGCAGGGCCACGGACCGGTACGACGCCTCCACCGGCGCCTCCATCCGCACCGCGGGCGCGCTCACCGCGCGGCCCCGCCCACCACGACGCGGCCGTCGGCGACCGTCACGTCCAGGCGCCGCAGCGGCCGCGGGGGGGGACCGGCCAGCACGCGCCCGTCGTCGGCGGCGTACGCGCCCGCGTGGCACGGGCACTCGAGGCGGTCGGCGCCTTGCCGGTACGCGACCGTGCAGGATTCGTGGGTGCAGAGGCGCGAGTAGGCGACGAGCCGATCCGGCGTGCGGCGGATCAGGATGCACGGCTCGTCCGGGCCGGGGTGCTCGAACAGACGGTAGCCGCCCACCGGCAGCTCGTCCGCGCGGCAGACCACGCGGCCGGCACGTCGCCCGGCCCGCGCGTAGAGCCATGCCGCTGCGCCCAGGACCGGTGCTGCAAGTGCGGCGCGCCCGAGGAACCGTCGCCGCCCTGCCCCCACCGCTTCGCTCATCGTGGTTCCCTCCGCAAGCATTGCGCTATCCGCGGTCCGGGCCGCAATGCACGTGCCAGGGCAATAAATAAGGTTGGCCGGCAGAAACTGCGCAAGCCACCGGGCGCGCTCGCGAATCCTGCGCCGGCATGCGGACGTCGCCGCGCTCACCCGCGGCGCAAGTCTCTCTACACGATTGATTTGCGCCGAACGCCCGCGAGGACTCGACATGGCGAACAGTTTGCGTCTGCTGCTAGCATGATGGCCGCCGTGCGAAACGAGGACGACCGGCTCAAGACGGCCTACGAAGAGCGCGTCCGTGCGCTCGAGTCCTTGATCCGGCAGCGCGAGCGCGAGCTGC
Organism: Vicinamibacteria bacterium; assembly: GCA_036556645.1. Lineage (GTDB taxonomy): Bacteria > Acidobacteriota > Vicinamibacteria > Fen-336 > Fen-336 > DATKEG01. The sequence continues at coordinate 6,440 of DATBIZ010000627.1, forward strand.
TCGTCCTCTCCCACGTCGCCGCGCGCGTGCACGGCGAAGAGGACCCGGACGCCATCCTCGACATCGCGCTCGACGAGATCCTCACCCGGATGGGGCTCGCGTCGGCCTGGATCTTCACCGGCGACGACCGCGAGAAGAAGCTGCGGCTGGCCGCCGCCCGCGGCGTGTCCGAGGCCTGGCTC
>DATBIZ010000628.1:0-14382 GCA_036556645.1 Vicinamibacteria bacterium
GACCTTCTGCTGGTTGCCGCCGGAGAGCGTGCGCGTGGGCTGGAACGGCGTGCGCGCCTTGACGCCCAGCCGCTCCATGGCGGCGCGGGCGTGCCGTCCCTGCGCGGCGAGGCTGAGCCAGCCCGCGCGCGCGCAGGTGGACATCCGGGTCAGGGTCACGTTGTCGGCGATCGGCAGCGACAGCGCGAGCCCCTCGCCCTTGCGGTCCTCGCTCAGGTAGCCGAGCCCGAGGCGCAGGCGCGCCCGCGGCGTCGCCCGCGGCGCCGGCAGCGCGCGCCCCCCGAGCACGAGCCGTCCCGCCCGTGGGGGGAACAGGCCGAAGAGCGCGCGCACGAGCGCGGAGCGTCCCGAGCCCATCAGGCCCGCGATCCCCAGCACCTCGCCCTTGCGCAGCTCGAACCAGACGTCGTGCAGCGCGGGCGGGGTCGAGAGGCCTTCCACCGCGAGCAGCGGCTCGGGCGCGGGCGGCGCGGCCGCGCGCGGCGGGTAGAGGGCCTCGATCGAGCGGCCGACCATGTGCGTGATCAGCTGCGCGTCGGCGGTCGCGGCCAGGGGGCCGCTCGCCCCGTGGCGGCCGTCGCGCAGCACGGTGTACCGGTCCGCCACCTGCCGCACCTCTTCCAGGAAGTGGCTGATGTACACCACGGTCAGCCCGCGCTCGCGCAGGCGGCGGATCAGCGCGAACAGCCGCTGCACGTCTTCGCCCTGCAGGCTGCTGGTCGGCTCGTCCATCAAGACGACGCGCGCGTCGGCGGCGATCGCGCGGCAGATCTCCACCACCTGGCGCGCGGCCAGCGACAGGTCGGCCACCCGCGCCTCGGGCCGGATCTCGGGACGCTCGAACGCGCCCAGCACCTCCCGCGCGCGCGCGCGCGCCGCGGCGCCGTCGAGCCATCCGTGCCGCGCCGGCTCGCGGCCCATCAGGATGTTCTCGGCCACGGTCAGGTGCGGGAACAGCGACAGCTCCTGGTGGATCAGCGCGATCCCTTCCGCGCGCGCGTCGCGCGGGGACGAGGGCCGGTAGGGCCGCCCGCCGATGTCCATCTCGCCGCCGTCGGGCGGGAACTCGCCGGCCACGATCGCGAGCAGCGTGCTCTTGCCCGCGCCGTTCTCCCCGATCAGCGCGTGCACCTCGCCGGGGGCGAGGTCGAGGTCCACGCCGTCGAGCGCGACCGTGGCCCCGAACCGCTTGCGGATCCCGCGCAGCCGGAGGGCCACGCGGCTAGGACTCGGCCTTCGGCGGGTTCAGCAGCTCCTGCGATCTGGGATCGTCGAGGTTCTCGGGGGTCACGATCGCCACCCCGGTGTCCACGACCTTCGGCACCTGCTTGCCCTCGAGGTGCTCGACCATGGTCTTCACCGCGAGGTAGCCCATGTTGTGCGGGTTCTGCAGCACGGTGCCGTGCATCTGGCCCTTCCGCATCGCCTCCACGAAAGCCGGGCTCGCGTCGAAGCCGACGAAGGGCAGCTTGCCCGCGCGCCCCTCGTCCTGCAGCGCCAGCAGCATGCCCATGCTCGACGACTCGTTGGGGGTGAAGATGCCCTGCACCTGCGCGCCGAAGCGGTTGAGCAGGTTCTCCGAGGCGCGCTTGGCCGTGTCGCGCGTGGGTCCCGCGTACTGGTCCGAGGAGACCAGCTCCACGCCCGGGTAGAGCTCCTTCAACTTGGTCTGGAATCCGTCTTCGCGCTCCTCGGTGCTGGCCGAGCCCTCCTGGTACCGCAGCAGCAGCGCCTTGCCCTTGCCCCCGAGCAGCTTTCCGAGCCGCTCCGCCGCCAGCTCGCCGCCCTTGTAGTTGTCGGTGGCCACGTAGCTGACGATCTCGTCCGAGGCGAGGCCGGAGTCGAAGATCACGGTCGGGATGCCGAGCCGCTTCGCCTCCTGCACCGGCCGCACCAGCGCGTTCGCGTCGAGCGGGGCCAGCACGATCCCGCTCACCCCCTGGCTGGTGAACGACTCGACCACCTGCACCTGCTGCTCGCGGTCGTCCTCCCGCAGCGGGCCCTTCCAGATGATCTCGACCGTGCGCCCGTCGCGGCTCAGCTCGCCGGCCGCCTTCCGCGCGCCGGCGTGGATGCTCTTCCAGAACTCGTGCGTGGTGCCCTTGGGGATCACCGCGATCGTCAGCTTGCCCGCGCCGGCCGCGCCGCCCGGCGATGGCGCGTCGCCGCCGCCGCCACAGGCCGCGAGCAACGCCCCGAACGCGACCGCCGCCGTCCCACGCGCCGCACCCCTCATCGGTCCCCCCTAAGCCGTGAAGCCGCCGTCCACCAGCAGCGCCGTGCCCGTCGTGAAGCTCGACTCCTCCCCGGCCAGGAACAGGATCGCCGCCGCCATCTCCTCCGCGCGCCCGAGGCGTCCCATCGGCTGGCGCGCGACCAGGGCCGCCCGCGCCGCCGCCGGGTCCGCGGCCTGGGCGAGCAATCGGCCCACCCAGGGCGTGTCCACGGTGCCGGGGCACACGCAGTTCACGCGGATGCCGTCCCGGACGTGGTCGAGCGCCATCGCGCGGGTGAGGCCCACGATCGCGTGCTTGGACGCGGTGTAGGCGGCCCGCTGCGGGATCCCGCGCACGCCGGCGATGGAGGCGGTGTTCACGATCACGCCGGCCTTTCGCGCGATCATGCCGGGCAGCGCGGCCTTGCTCAGCAGGAAGGTGCCCTTCACGTTCACGTCCATCACCTTCTCGAAGGTGGCCTCGTCGGTGTCGAGCACGGTGCCCACCGCGCCGATGCCCGCGTTGTTGACCAGGACGTCGAGCGGGCCCAGCTCGGCCACCGCGCGCTCCACCAGCGCGCGGCACTCGGCCTCGTGCGAGACGTCCGCGGTCAGCGCGAGCGCGCGGCCCCCGCCCTCGCGGATGCGGCCGGCGACCGCGTCCACCGCCGGGCCGGACACGTCCGCGCACGCGACCGCCGCCCCTTCCTCAGCGAAGCGCAGCGCGGCCGCCTCGCCGATGCCGGACCCGGCTCCGGTGACCAGCACGACCTTGCCCCTGAACCTCACGCCCGCGCCCCCGCCACCACGCGCGCGATCTCGGCCGCCGCCTCCTTCACCGCCGCCGCCGGGGTGAGCTGGCCGACCAACGCCTTCTGCAGCGAGCGCCAGATCGCGTCCTCGCAGGCCGGGTAGGCGGCGAAGCGGGGCGGGATGATCAGCGCGTCGGCCATCGTCTGCGCCAGGAGCGCCCAGCGCCGGGCCTCGTCGCCGCCGGCCTCCGCGCGCACCGCGTCGAGCGCGCTGCGCCGCACCGGCACCGCGCCCCGCCGCGCTTCGCCCTTCTGGGCCTCGACCGAGGTGAAGAAGCGCAGCAGCGCGGCCGCCCCCTCGCGGTTCCCGGCGGAGCGGGCGATCGCGAAGGAGTGGCAGCCGCCGTAGGCGGCGCGCCGGCCGGTGAAGCCGGCGGGCAGGAGCGCCACCCCCACCCGCCCGGCCGCCTTGCAGGTGCGCGCATCCATATAGAGGTAGTGGCCGCCGGGCCAGTCGCAGACCATCGCGGCCTCGCCGCGGCGGAACGAGGCCGAGATCTCGTCGTAGTGCCACTGCGTGAGCGCGGCCGGGGTCACCCCGCGCCGGTAGTGCAGCTCCGCCAGCCGGTCCGCCGCCCACACGCCGGCCGGCGAGTCGAACGCGGGGTGAAGGTCGGGCGTGAACAGCTCGCCGCCCGCGCCGGCCAGCATCTCGTAGAACGTGCCGAACAGCCCGGAGTCGCGCCCGGGGAACAGGAAGCCGTAGAGGCCTTCGCGCGTGAGGTAGATCGCCACCTCGACGAGCTCGTCCCAGGTCTCCGGCACGCGCAGGTCGCGCCGGTGAGACCGCACGAAGGTGTCCCGCGCCGCGCGGTCCTCGAACAGGTCGCGCCGGTAGTAGAGCAGGCGCATGTCGAGGTTCCGCGGCACCTGCACCCAGCGGCCGTCGAGGCGCGAGAGCTCGGCGGGGCCGGGCAGCAGGTCGCCGGCGAGCGCGCCGTCCACCACCCCGTCGAGGGGGGCGAGCCACTGCGCCTGCGAGGGCGCGTATTTGGTGTGCGTGGAGAGCAGGTCCACGCCGGGGTCCCCGGCCGTGAACTCGCGCTTCACCCACGCGTTCAGCTCGGGGTGCGGCAGCTTGGCCACGACCTCGACGCGCAGCCCGCTCTCGCGCTCGAACTCCGGGATCGAGTCGTAGAGGCCGTCGTACATCGGCCCGCCTACGAGGACGGCGCGCACCGTCTTCCCTCGGCTCACACCGGTCTCCGCGCTTGCTGGACTGGGGACGCGCGGATCCTAGCACAGCGCCCCCGAGCGCCGCGGCGGCGCGCGTGGGCTAGAATCGCGCCCGTTCCGACCCCATGCGCGCACTTCGCCGGCCGTGGCTCGCGCTCGCGCTGCTGGCCGCCGCCGCCGCGAGCTGCCACCGCCGGAGCGGCGGGCCTCCCTACACTCCGGCCGAGTCGCTGGCCACCGTCCGGCTCGATCCCGCCCTGCGCATCGAGGCGTTCGTCACCGAGCCCGCGATCGCCAGCCCCGTCGCGATGGAATTCGACGAGCGCGGGCGGCTGTTCGTGGTCGAGATGCCCGGTTACCCGATCGACACCCGGCCCACCGGGCGCGTGAAGCTGCTCGAGGACGGCGACGGCGACGGCCGATACGAGAAGGCCGGCGTGTTCGCGGACGGGCTGGTGCTGCCCACCGGCGTGATGCGGTGGCGGAGGGGCGTGATCGTCACCGCCGCGCCGGACGTGTGGTACCTCGAGGACGCCGACGACGACGGCCGCGCCGAGGCCCGCACGCGGCTGCTCACCGGGTTCGCGTTCACGAACCCGCAGCACACCGTGAACGGGCCGCTCTACGGCCTCGACAACTGGATCCACCTCGCGCACGAGGGGCCGGCCGAGGCGATCGTCTACAAGGACACGTTCGGCGACCGCGGCTCCGGCGTCCGCTGGGCCGACGGGCCGGCCTCGGCCCCGCTCGACGCGAACGGCCACAGCGTGCGCTTCCGCCCGCAGACGCGCGAGATCGAGGCGGTGGCGGGGCGCTCGCAGTTCGGCCATGCCTTCGACGACTGGGGCCGCTACTTCACGCTCGACAACTCCAACCACGTGCGGCACGCGCCGATCCCCGCGCGCTACCTCCGCCGCAACCCCGATCTCCTGCTCCCGTCCGCGATGCAGGACGTCTCCGACCACGGCGCCGCCGCCGCCGTCTTCCCGGTCACGCGGGGCGCGCGGTTCGAGATGCTGAGCGAGCCCGGCCAGTTCACCTCGGCCTGCAGCCTCACCTTCGTGCCGGGCGGGCCGCTGCGCGAGGCGCTCGGGCGGTCGTCGCTGGTGGCGGAGCCGGTGCACAACCTCGTGCACCGCGACCTCTGGTCCGACGCCGGCGCCACGTTCGTGGCGCGGCGCGCCGAGGACCGCCGCGAGCTGCTCGCCGCCGGCGACGCGTGGTTCCGTCCCGTGAACTTCGCGGCCGGGCCCGACGGCGCGCTCTACCTGGTGGACTACTACCGGCCGGTGATCGAGCACCCGGAGTGGGGCGCCGCCCATCGTCACGACCACGATCACGCTTCCGCGCTCTTCCAGGGCAGCGATCGCGGCCGCATCTACCGGATCGGCGCCGCGGCCGGTCACCCGCGCCCGGGGAAGCTGCCGGGCGCCGCCAGCACCGCGGAGCTGGTCGGGATGCTCGCGCACCCGAACCTGTGGTGGCGCCGCAGCGCGCAGCGGCTGCTGGTCGAGCGCAGGCCGCCAGACGCGCCCGCGCTGCTCACCGCGCTCTTCCGTCAGAGCGCCTCGCCCCTGGGCCGGTTGCACGCGCTCTGGACGCTCGAAGGCGCCGGCGCGCTCAGCCCTGCGCTGGTGCGCGAGGCGCTGCGCGACGGAGAGGCCGGCGTGCGCGAGAACGCGATCGTGCTCGCCGAGCGTTTCCTGGCCGCGGAGAGCGCGCTGGAGCCGGCGCTGGTGGCGATGACGGCCGACCCCGACCCGCGCGTGCGCTTCCAGCTCGCCTGCACGCTGGCCGGGCTCGGCTCGGCCGCGGCGCGCCACGCGCGCGAGCGGCTCCTCGCCGCGGCGATGGACGATCGCTGGATGCACGTGGCCGTCCTCAGCGCCTCGTCGGACGGTGCGGCGGCCACGCTCGAGCGCGCGCTGGCGCCCGGCGGCCTCGCCGCGGCGGAAGCGCCCGGCCGTGCCGCCTACCTGCGCGAGGCGGCCGGCGGGGTGGGCGCGCGGAAGCGGACGGCCGAGGTCTCACGCCTGATCGCGCGCGTGGCGCGGGCGGGGCGCCCGGCCGCCGCCTGGTGGCGCGGCGCCGTGCTCGAGGGGCTGGGCCGTGGGTTGCGGCGTGCGCGCGGGGCGGAGGCCGTGGCCGCCGAGGCCCGCGTGGCGCTGGTCGCGCTGGCGGAGGACGCGGACGCCGGCATCCGCCGCGCCGCGCTGGAGCTGCTGGCGCAGGGCGGGCTGCCGGACGCCGCGCGCGCGCGCCCCGCGCTCGACCGCGCCCTCGCGCGCGCGGCCGATCGCGCGCGGGACGCCGCGGTCCGCGCGGACGCGATCGCGCTCGCCGCGCTCGCCCCGCGGGGGCTTCCGCTCGATCGGCTGCAGTCGTGGGTGGATCCGCGCGAGCCGGAAGCCGTACAGGCCGCGGCGGTGCGCGCGATGCGCGCCGCGGAGGGCGAGGCGGCGGGAGCGTTCCTGCTCGCGCGCTGGCGGTCGCTGACCCCGGCGGTGCGTGCCGAGGCCGCCGAGGTGCTGCTCGCCGATCCGGCGCGCACGCGGTCGCTGCTCGCCGCGATCCAGGACGGCCGCGTGCAACCCTGGACGCTCGGCTTCTGGTCCAAGCGCGACCTGCTGATGCACGACGACGAGGCGGTGCGCGCGGCCGCGCACGCGCTGCTGGAGGAGCGGCCGGGCGAGAAGGAGGCCGTGCTGAAGCGCTACGAGGCCGCGCTCGACCGGCCCGGCGATCCCGGGCGCGGCGCGCAGGTCTTCCAGGCCGCCTGCGCCCGCTGTCACCGGTTCCAGGGCGCCGGAGCGGAGGTCGGCCCCGACCTCGGCACGGTCGCCAACCGGCCGGCTTCGCTGCTGCTGAAGGACATCCTCCTCCCCAGCCTGTCCATCGCGCAGGGTTACGAGTCCTACCTGGTCGAGCGCGTCTCGGGCGGCACCGACGAGGGCGTGCTCGCCGGCCAGACCCCGACCACGATCGTGCTGCGCCGTGAAGGCGGCCCGGAGCTGGTGATCCCGCGCGAGGACGTCCGGCGCCTGCAGGTGTCGCAGCTCTCGGCGATGCCGTCGGACCTCGAGCAGCAGGTCGGCGAGCGCGACATGGCCGACCTGCTCGCGTACCTGACCCGCGCGCGCTGACCGGCGTCCGCGCGCGCGGGTACGGCTACAATCCGCGCACACCGACACGAGGGAGGCCACGCCTTGGCGACACCGACCGCCGCGCCCGAGCTGCCGCGCCGCTTCGGCCTCCTGCAGGCCACCGCGCTCAACATGTCGAACATGATCGGGATCGGCCCCTTCATCACGATCCCGCTGCTGATGAGCGCGCTCGGCGGCCCGCAGTCCATGCTCGGCTGGCTCGTCGGCGTGCTGATCGTGATCCCCGACGGCATGGTCTGGAGCGAGCTGGGCGCGGCGATGCCGGGCTCCGGCGGCAGCTACGTGTACCTGCGCGAGGGGTACGGGCGCGAGCGCTGGGGACGCCTGGCCGCCTTCCTGTTCATCTGGCAGTTCATCCTGAGCGGCCCGCTCGAGATCGCGTCGGGCTACATCGGCTTCGCCAAGTACAGCGGGTATCTCTGGCCGGGGCTCAGCCAGGGGCAGGGGCTGGCCATCGTGGTGGTCACGGTCGGCCTGCTCAACATCGCGCTGCTCTACCGCACGATCGGCCAGATCGGCAGGCTCACGGTCACGCTCTGGGTGGGCACCCTGCTCACCAGCGCGGCGGTGATCGTCACCGGCGCCCTCCACTTCGACGCCGCGCGCGCCTTCGACTTCCCGCCGGGCGCCTTCGACTTCTCCGTCGGCTTCCTGCTCGGCCTCGGGGCCGCCTCGCGCGTGGGCATCTACGACTACCTCGGCTACTACGACGTCTGCTACATCGGCGACGAGGTGAAGGACCCGGGCCGCGTGATCCCGCGCTCGATCATCATCAGCATCGTCGGGGTCGCGCTGATCTACTTCGCGATCAACCTCTCGATCGTCGGCGTGGTGCCCTGGCGCGAGTTCGTTCCCGCCGCGGAGCGCCCGGGGGCGGACTTCATCGTCTCCATCTTCATGGAGCGGATCTACGGCTCCGGGGTGGCCTCGGTGTTCACCGCCATGGTGCTCTGGACCGCGTTCGGATCCGTGTTCGCGCTGCTGCTCGGCTACTCGCGCATCCCCTACGCCGCGGCCAACGACGGCTACTTCTTCCGCGTCTTCGGCCGGCTGCACCCGACCAAGCGCTTCCCGTACGTCTCGCTGCTGGTGATCGGCCTGGTGGCGATCGGCTGCAGCTTCCTGTCCCTGGGCACCGTGATCGACGCCCTGATCACCACCCGCATCCTGGTCCAGTTCATGGGGCAGATCGGCGCGCTGGCGCTCCTGCGCAAGCGCCGGCCGGACATGCCGCGGCCGTACCGGATGTGGCTCTACCCGCTGCCCGCGCTGGTGGCGCTGTTCGGCTGGATCTTCCTGTTCGCGACCACCGACCCGCGGGTGATCGCCTGGGGCCTGGTCAGCCTGGCCCTCGGCGTGGTCGCCTTCCTGCTCTGGTCGTCACAGAAGCGGACCTGGCCGTTCGGCAGCGCCGAGGCCTGACCAGGCGCGGTCAGCGCGCGACCGGCTCGGGGATCCGCTCCACCTCGCCGACCGGCGCCTGGAGCAGCTCCTCGAACAGCAGCCGGTAGTGCACCATCGCCTGCCGCAGCTCCTCGGTGCCCGCCTGGCCCTGCTGCGCGCGCACCGCGAGGTCGTGGCCCCGCCGGTAGTTGTCCACGAACACCGGGTGGTCCACCGAGAGGTCGGCCGCGCGCTGCTCGAAGTCGGCGACCGGGTACCCGCGCGCACGCATCACCTCGGCCACGAGCTGGTCGGCCTCGGTCACGGCGGTCAGCGGGCTGTCCACGAAGTGCGACTGGGCGGTCCGCCAGAGCTTCTGGAACCGCTCGCGGTCCGCGGCCGGCAGCGGGTGGATGCTCAGCGTGTCGACGCGCCTGGCCCGGGCCTCCAGCTCCTTCTCGGCCTTGCCCCGCTTGCCGACCTCGGCCACCGTCCGGTCGTATTCGGGGCCGAACCGGCTCTGCAGCTCCTTGTGACGGCGGCCACGCGTGAGCGCGACGATCGCCAGCGCCACCACCACGAGGCCGACCGCCACCGCAGCCAGCACGATGTAGCTCTGCTCCATGAAGCCCTCCCCGTACCCCTTGCGTCGTCGCCGCCGCGCTGGGCGCGTCGCCGCCCGGCGGGACTCGCCCCGGGGTGTTTGCAAGCCGTGTGCCCGGGACGCACGATAGCGGCCGTCCATCCCAAGGAGTGGCCATGAGACTTGTCTTGACCTTCGCGCTCGTCGCGCTCACGGGAGCGGCGTCGGCGCAGGAGCTGCCGTACCGCTGGGACGAGCTGACTGCCGGCGACTGGCCCCGCGCGATGGAGCGCTCGGCCCGCACCGTGATCCTGCCCATCGGCATCCTGGAGAAGCACGGGCCGCACGCGCCGATCGGCTCCGACCTGATCCACGTCCGCGAGTGGTCGGCCCGGGCCGCGAAGCAGGAGTACGCGGTCGTCTTCCCGGACTTCTTCTACGGCCAGATCAACGAGGCGCGGCACCAGCCCGGCACCTTCTCGCTGCCGCCGCGGGTGGTGTGGGACCTGCTCGAGGCGACCTGCGACGAGCTGGGACGCAACGGCTTCGAGAAGATCGTGATCGTGAACGGCCACGGCGGCAACCCGCAGCTGATCCGCTACTTCGTCCAGGCCCAGCTCGACCGCCGGCGCGACTACGTCGTGTACTTCTTCGACCCGGCGCCGGACGCGGCCACCGACGCGAAGATCAAGGCGCTGCGCCGGTCCGACGCGGCCGGCGACATGCACGCCGGCGAGCGCGAGACGTCGTCGCTGCTCTACCTGCGGCCCGACCTCGTCAAGCTCGAGGCGGCGGAGCGCGAGTCCGGCGCGAACCAGAAGCGCCTGAGCCTGCCCGATCTGTACACCGGCATCTGGTGGTACGCCGGCTTCCCGAACCACTACGCCGGCGAGGGCGGGAAGGCGAGCCGCGAGCTGGGCCAGGCGCTGACCGAGGCGCGCGTGCAGGCGCTGGTCCGCGCGCTGCGGACGGTGAAGGCGGACACGGCGTCGCTGCGGCTGCAGCGCGAGTTCCACGACCGGGTCGACGATCTCGGCAAGTGAGCGGGCCGCGCCGCGTCAGGCCTCCGTCGCGCGCCGCGAACCCCGGTACCTCGCCGTGAACCCGTAGAACCCCAGCGCCGCCCCCGCGATCGCCACCAGCCAGGCCACGAGGTGCGTGGCCCCGCGGAACCCGAAGTAGAGCATCCAGGCCGCGAAGGCGACGTAGATCGCCGCCGCCGCCAGGCTGCCCGCGGACGGACGGGGCAGGTCGGGGCGGGCGAAGCGCACCCGGAACAGCGAGAGCGCCACCAGCGCCGCGAACAGGGTCAGGATCGCGCCGACGTTCGAGAGGATCTGCTGCAGCTCGTGCGTGAAGAGCAGCACCAGCGCGAGCACGCCCTGGAGCACGACCGAGGCGCGCGGCGTGCGGCCGGCTTCCGCGGCGAACACGCGCGGGAGCAGGCCGTCGTTGGCCATCGCCGCGTACACGCGCGGGCCCACGAACAGCATCGCGCTCACCGACGACACGAAGGCCACGATGGTGAGCACCGACATCGCCTGCCCGCCGGCGCGGCCGAGCAGCTCGGTCATCACCAGGTGCCCGAGCGTCACCCGCTGGCTCTCGTAGGTCAGCACCACCGAAGCCTGCTCGGGGGTGAGCGTGGCCACGAACACCCAGTTCACGGCCAGGTAGAGCGCCGCCACCAGCAGGCAGCCGATCAGCATCGCCCGCGGCACGTCACGGCGCGGGTCGGCGAACTCCTCGGCCGCGTACACCGCCGCGTTCCAGCCGCTGAACGCGAACGCGACGAAGAACAGGCTGCCCGCGAAGGCGGCCACCGGGCTCTCCGCGGGCGTGGGCGGCGTCCACGCCGGCCAGCGGCCGGCCGCGTGGGCGAGCCCGAGCGCGGCGAAGCCGAGCAGCAGCACCGCCTTGACCACCACGAGCCCGTCCTGCGTGCGCCGCGAGAGGCGGAAGCCGCCCGCGTGCAGCGCGGTGAGCGCCACGATCACCACGGACCCGACCAGCAGCGGCGGCACCGGCGCCAGCGTGGCCGCGAAGTAGCCGGCGGCGACCGCCGAGGCCGCGATCGGCGCGGCGAAGCCGACGAGCAGCGAAGCCCACCCCGCGAGGTACCCCAGCGAGGGGTGCAGCAGCTCGGTCAGGTAACGGTATTCGCCGCCCGAGCGCGGGACGAGCCGCGCCACCGCGCCGTAGGCGCGCGTGCCGGCGACCGCGATGCCCGTGCCCACGAGCCAGGCCAGCAGGATCGCCCCCGGCCCCATCTCCTGCGCCATGAAGCCGGCGGACAGGAACACGCCCGCGCCGATCATGTTCGCGGCCACCAGGCCGACACCGGACCACAACGACAGCTTGTCGGCGGGCGCGCCTTTGCGTTCGCTCACCTGCGCAGCGTATCAGCCGGCAGGCGAGGTGCGGCGGAACCTCGTCGCCGCGCGCACCGTATGCCATGGCGGCGCCGTCCGGCGCGCACGCTCCCCTCCAGGTGCCCGCGACGTCGCGCTTCACGGCGCATGGCTTGGATCTTGCTGTTCCTGGTTCATCATGACTGTCCCCGGTCCTCATCCCCGCCGCACGTCGTCCCTCGAAGTCCTTCTGCTCGTGTTGGTTGTCGGCGTGGCCGTCGGCGCCGCGGCCTGGTGGTTCGGGCCCTGGCGAAGAGCGGGAGGAACAACCGCCAACGTCCCGGTGGCCACCCCCTCGGCGCTGCCCTCGCCCGAGGCCCGTCCGCCGGACCCGTTCACCTGGGCGGCGGCGGTGGCGAGCGTCGAGGAGGTGCGCGGGTCGAACGAGCGCCTGCAGGCCCCGCCCGAGCTGATGCACCACCAGGACCGCCGGCGCTTCCTCGCGGTCCAGATGGCGGACACGCGGGAGGAGGAGTACGACCTGCCGCACGACCAGGCGGAGCTCGCGCAGATGATCGCGCGCGGCGAGCTGGTCGAGGTGAAGGCGCTCGGCGCGCACCATCTTCTTTATGACGTGGGGACGTCGCTGCGCGAGAACCCGCTCGAGCACTACGACGTCGGCTCGGGCAAGGACGTACCGCTGTTCCCGGACATGCAGGCCTGGCTGGCCGAGGACGAGCGGCTGGCCGCGCTGGCCCAGGGGCGGGGCCGCGCCGCCGCCCAGGCCAAGCAGGAGCTCGAGTTCCTGGCCTCCTTCTACGGCGAGCCGAACACGCGCGAGGCCCTCTTCCGCGAGCACGCCGCGATCGCGTCGTTGACGCGGGACTTCGGCGGGATGGCCTACGACCTCGAAGACCCCGCTGACCGCACGCGGCTCCAGGTCCGGCTGCTGAGCTTCGTGCGGCCCGAGGCCCGCGACGTGGTGCTCGAGGTGGCGCAGCGGTACCACGAGCGGTTCGGCCGGCTGCTGCCGGTCACGTCGCTGGTGCGCACGCAGCGGTACCAGCGGCGGCTGAGCCGGGTGAACCCGAACGCCGCGCTCGTGGACACCGCGCCGCACACCACCGGGATGGCCTTCGACATCTCGTACAAGTACATGGCCAACGACGAGCAGAACTTCGTGATGGACGTGCTCGCGGAGCTCGAGCGCGACGGGCGCATCGAGGCGCTGCGCGAGCGTCGCAACCATTTCCACGTGTACGCGTTCGCCGGCGGCGAGCGGCCGTCGGAGCCGCTGGTGGCCAGCCTGCTCGACGACGTCCAGGCCGCCAACCCCGGCGCCTACGCGCGCCCGGCGCCGCGCCGCCCGGCGGCGGCCAAGAAGGCGGGCGCGGCCCGGAAGCCGGCCCCGCGCGCGCGCCGCACCAGCAACGCCCAGCGGCGCCGTTAGGCGCTAGTTCGCGCCCGAGCGTCCGTGGGCGATGGCCTCGAAGAAGGTCTCCGCGACCAGCCGCCGCCCGGCCTCGCTCGGGTGCACGTGGTCGTCGAACAGCGCGGGCAGCGACGGCTGGCGCGTGAACGCGGCGTGCATGTCCACCAGGAAGGCGCCCTCCTCGCGCGCCATCGCGCGGATGGCGTCGTTGATCGCGCGGATCCAGTCGTTGCGGCCGGCCGGGTTCAGCGCCGGGTTCACCGGCGGCAGCGTGGCCACGAACGGCAGGCTGCCCGCGGCCTTCACCTCGTCCACCATGCGGCGCAGGTTGTCCACCACGTGGCAGGGCGGCGTGTCCTGGCAGACCGGGTCGTGCCAGTCGTTGGTGCCGTAGAGGATCAGGCTGTAGGCGGGCAGGATCGCGTCGAGGCCGCGGCCGATGCGCTCGGCGCCTTCCCAGGTGTTCGTGCCGTCGTTCCCGCGGTTGACGACCTCCGCCCCCGCGAAGTGCGCGGCGAGCATGGCCTGGAGCTGCGGGGGATACAGCGCGGAGAGGGCCACGCCGTCCTGGCGCGTGATGCTGTCGCCGAAGGCCATGTAGACGTTGGGCCGGTTGCGGCCGATCGGCAGCACCAGCGGGATCAGCGCGGGCGCGCCCGCCTCCTGCGGCGAAGACGCGCTGACCGGCGCGCCGACGGTGAAGAACGGCGGCAGGGTGTCCGTCCGCACGGCGACCGCGTGTTGTCCGGCGGGGACGCCGGTGATCGTCGCGCGGCCGGTCAGCTTCTCCGTGCGCGCCGTGCGCCCCGACACCGCCAGCTCGACGTCCGGGACGCGGATGGGCTCCCCCGGCTCCGCGCGGCCGTTCGCGTTCTCGTCGTAGAACGCGATCGCGACCACGGTGTTGCCCGGCACCGGCGTGGGCACCGGCCCCGGCCCTCCGGGCGAGGAGCCGCCGCAGCCGGCCAGCGCCGCGGCCGCGGCCAGGGGCAGGAGCGTTCGAGGCCCGCTCAGGAGCGCGGCTCCGACAGGGGGGTCGGCGGGGAGGGCCTCATGCCGCTCCAAGGTTGCCATAGCATGGTTCGACGATGAAACGCGGGCGCGAGCGTGGGAGGCGCGGCTGAGAGGCGTGCGCGGCGGCGGGGAGCGGGCGTTCGTGCGCGCGCTCTCGAGCCCGGCGCTGAGCCGCCAGATGGGGCGGCTCGCGGACGCGCGGCTGCCGCGGCCGCTCCTGCGCGCGCTGCTGCGCGCCTACGTGCGCGCCTA
>DATBIZ010000629.1:0-3650 GCA_036556645.1 Vicinamibacteria bacterium
TCGGCCGGCACCGCGTTCAGCGTCGCCTCGAGGTCCGCGACCTGGCGCTCGCCGTAGCCGACCGCCGGCACCTCCCCTTGCAGGTGCGGGAAGGATCGGAACGCCTCCGCCACCGCCCCGACGGCGAAAGGCCGCGCGTCCACCACCTCGGCCGCGCCGTAGCGCCGCGCGGCCACCGTGCCGGCGCCGAAGGCCATGCCGCCGTGGGTCAGCGTGGGCCCGTCCTCCACGACCACCACCCGCCTGCCGGCGATCCGCAGCGGCTCGTCCACGCCGACCTCGAGCGCGGCCAGGAGCACGGGCGCCTCCGGACGCGTCCGGCGCGCGTTCGCGATCACGCGCTCCACGTTCTCGGCCGGGGCGCTGTCCACCTTGCTCACCACGAGCACGTCCGCCATGCGGAGGTTGGTCTCGCCCGGGTGGTAGGCGAGCTCGTGGCCCGGACGATGGGCGTCGAGCACGACGACGTGGAGATCCGGGCGGAAGAACGGGAAGTCGTTGTTCCCGCCGTCCCAGACGATCACGTCCGCTTCGCGCTGGGCCGCCTCCAGGACGCGCCCGTAGTCCACCCCCGCGAACACCACCACGCCCTGCTCGAGGTGGGGCTCGTAGTCCTCGCGCTCCTCGATGGTCGCGTGCGCCGCGTCGAGGTCCTCGTAGCGCGCGAACCGCTGCACGGCCTGGGCTTCGAGGTCACCGTACGGCATCGGGTGGCGCACGACGACCACGCGGTGGCCGCGCCCGGCGAGCCAGCGCACGATGTGCCGCGACAGCGGGCTCTTGCCGGCGCCGGTCCGCACCGCGCACACGCTCAGCACCGGAACCGAGGCCTTCAGCATCGTGGCGTCCGGGCCGAGCAGCGCGAACGAGGCGCCCGCCGCCAGCGCGATCGAGGCCTTGTGCATCACCTCCTCGTGCGCGAGGTCGCTGTAGGCAAGGAAGACCCAGCCGACGCGCTCCCGGGCGATCAGCGCGGGCAGCTCGTCCTCCGCGTGGATGGGAATGCCGTCCGGATAGCGCTCGCCGGCCAGGCCCGGCGGATAGCGGCGTCCGGCGATGCCGGGGATCTGCGCGGCCGTGAACGCCACGACGACGCACGAGGGATCGTCGCGGAACACGGTGTTGAAGTTGTGGAAGTCGCGTCCGGCGGCGCCGAGGATGACTGCGCGAGCGGGCTTCATGTCCCCATCCCTCCCTCCCCCGCGCACCGCCGGCCACGCAACCCGTGCGTGAGCGCCACCGCCCGGCGAAAAGGGTGCGGCCGGCCGGCCAGGGATCTTCGGCGCGCGTCCCTCCTGACTCCATGTGGCAAGGGCGATGCCCGGCCGGGCGACGAGCCGTCGACGAAGGCGGCGACACGCCTTCGCAGGCCGCCCGGTCTGCTGCGCGACGGCGCGGCACTTCGCTTGCAACCGGCCGATGGGAAGGGCGGCCATGACCGGCTCGATCCCCGACCCGCGGCGGAACGGCGTCGAATCCTGGACACTGAGGCGCGTCCTCTGCGCCACCGACTTCTCCGACAACGCGGCGGCGGCGCTCGACGCCGCCGTGGCCGTCGCCCAAGCGGCGCAGGCGACGCTCCTGGTCCTCCACGTCGCTCGTCCCGCCGCAGGGTGGAGCCAGCGAGAGCGCGCCGCTCCCATTCCCGCGGAGGTCGCCCGGGCGCGCGCCGACCCGGTCGAGGAGCTGGCGCGGGTCGGACGGGCGGCCACGTCCGCGGGCGTGGAGACCGAGCGCTCGCTGCGTCGGGGCGATCCCGCGGAGCAGATCGTCGCCGAGGCCCAGCGCGCGGGTGCGGATCTGATCGTGGTGGGCCTGCACAGCCGGGACGCGCCCGACCATTGGTTCGTCGGCTCGGTCACCGAGTGCGTGGTCCGGACCGCGCCGTGCCCGGTGATGGTGGTGAAGCCGTCACCGCGCGTTCCCCGTGACCGCCCGCGCCAAGTGGTCTGCGCGCTCGACCTCGGCGCGACCTCTCCGGCCACCTTGGCGCACGCGGCCGCGCTCACCAACAGGCTGCGGGCCGACCTGCTCGTGCTTCACGTCGCGGGCGGCAGCGCCGACGCCACTCCGGACGCGGTCCTCGGCGCGCGCGCGGGCCTCGCGGCGCTGATCATGGGCGCACCCACGCCGAGGGGCCGCGTGCGGCAGAAGGTGGTGGTCGGCTCGCCGCGGGAGGAGATCCTCGGCGCGGCGGACGCGGCCGGCGCCGATCTCGTGGTCGTCGGGTCACACGCGGGCTGCATCCGCGACCGGCAGTTCATCGGCTCGACCACCCTCCACCTGCTCCGCCACGCCGCGTGTGACGTCCTGATCGTGCCGGCGGGAGTCGCAGGGGCGGAGGGCCAGGACCGCACGCGGCCGTCGGACGAAGCGGAGACGCCGCCGCCCAGATGCCTCGGGCGTGCCCGTTGAGCACGAAGGTGCCGTCTTCCCGGGAGAGGGCGCGCGCGCGGCGCTCATAGCGACTCCGGCGGCGCACCCTCGTGGGCGGAGGGACCGGGCGGCCGAACCCAGCCCGGCGCGTCGTCGAGCCGAACGGGGAGCGTGCGCGCTCCCCAGGTGCCCGGCGCGCGGTCGAAGACGCCCGCGCACGCGGCGCCGCAGGCGCGGCAGCGGCCCTCGGCCAGCGTCCACTGCGTCAGCCGGTAGCCGTCGCGGCCGACGAGCGCGGCGCCGCACTGGTGGCAGCGCGTCGTCTCGCGCTCGGGGTCGCGCACGTTGCCCGTGTAGACGTAGCGCAGCCCGTTCCCCGTGGCGATGGTCCAGGCGCGGCGCAGCGTGGCCCGCCGGGTGGGCGGGTGGTCGAGCATCCGGTAGTCCGGATGGAACGCGGTCAGGTGCAGCGGGACGTCCGGCCCCAGGTGTTCGGCCATCCAGCGGGTCAGCGCGTCGAAATCCTCGTCGGAGTCGTTCTCGCCCGGGATGACGAGGTGCGTGATCTCGAGCCAGACCTTCGTCTCCCGCTTCAGGTACGTGAGCGTGTCGAGCACCGGCTGGAGGTGGCCGAGGCAGACCCGCTCGTAGAAGCTCCCGCGGATGCTCTTCAGATCCACGTTCGCGGCGTCCATGAACCGGTAGAACTCGGCCCGCGGCTCCGCGCAGACGTAGCCGGCGGTGACCGCGACGCTCCCCAGCCCGAGGTCGTGGCACGCGGCGGCCACGTCGATCGCGTACTCGTGGAAGATCACGGGGTCGTTGTAGGTGAACGCCACGCTCTCGCACCCCAGCGCCTGCGCCGCGGTGGCGATCCGCTCCGGGCTCGCGGCGCGCGAAAGGGTGTCGATCTCGCGCGATCTGCTGATGTCCCAGTTCTGGCAGTACAGGCAGCCGAGGTTGCAGCCGGCGGTGCCAAGGGAGAGGACGGCCGTGCCCGGCCGGAAGTGGAAGAGCGGCTTCTTCTCGATCGGGTCCACGCCGATGCCGCTGGAGCGCCCGTACGCGGTGAGCACGATCTCGCCGCCTTCGCACGCGCGGACGAAGCAGAACCCCGCCTGCCCCTCGTGCACGCGGCAGGCGCGGGGACAGAGGTCGCACTGCACGCGGCCGTCGGCCAGCCGGCGCCAGTAGCGGGTGGGGACGGTGCCGCGCGTCGCCATCGCGTCCTCCGGGCGCGGCTAGCCGCCGGCCGACGCGCGGAAGCGGGCGCG
>DATBIZ010000630.1:0-14985 GCA_036556645.1 Vicinamibacteria bacterium
GCTCGAGGGCGGCTACCGCGTCCACCTCCACCGGCGGCCCGGCGGGGCCCCGCTCGAGCTGGACCCCGGCGACTTCGAGTTCACCGAGCCGGACGACGCGCACGCGCCCTCGCTGCTGGTCGTCTCGCGCTGGGCGGACACGCTGGCCGCCCACGCGCCGGTGGACGACGAGTTCCGCCGCCTGCCTCCCGCCCTCGCCCCCGCCGCCCCGTCCGCCGGCGCGCTCGGCATGGTGGAGACGCTCCGCCCCACGCGCGCGAGCGACGCGCCGCTGGTGCTCGACAACCTGGCCCAGTTCCGCTTCTACAGCGCGTGGAGGGGGGTGGTGGAGAGACAGCGGCGATGATCGCGCGACGGGTTGCGCCCGTGCACGTACACGAATGGGAACGGGCTCTCAGGTCTCGGCGTGTTCGAGGGCCGCACCCAACTCGTGCACAGGCACAGGCACAGGCACGGGCCCGCGCGCGGCGCGACTAACCCCGACACGAACCCCTGTGCTACAAACCCCCGGGCCCTCGCGCATGAAATTGATCGTCCAGATCCCCTGCCTCAACGAGCAGGCCACGCTCCCGGACACGCTGCGCGCGATCCCGCGGGCGATCCCGGGCGTGAGCACGGTCGAGGTCCTCGTGATCGACGACGGGTCCACCGACGGGACGGCCGAGGTGGCACGGGCGCACGGGGCGGATCACGTGGTGCGGTTCACGCGGCGCAAGGGGCTGGCGGCCGGGTTCATGGCCGGGCTCGACGCCTCGCTGCGCCTGGGCGCAGACATCATCGTGAACACCGACGCCGACAACCAGTACCCGGCGCACGAGCTGCCGCGGCTGATCGCGCCGATCCTGTCCGGCGAGGCGGACATGGTGGTGGGCGACCGCGGCGTGCAGGACGTCGCGCACTTCTCCTGGACGAAGCGGCGCCTGCAGCGCGCGGGGTCCTGGGTGGTGCGCAAGGTCTCGGGCACCGCGGTGGTGGACGCGACCAGCGGCTTCCGCGCGCTCACCCGCGACGCCGCCCTCCGCATCAACATCGTGAGCGAGTTCACCTACACGCTGGAGTCCATCATCCAGGCCGGCAAGAAGCGGATGGCGGTCGTGCAGGTGCCCATCGAGTCGCGCCAGACGCGGCCTTCGCGCCTGTTCTCCTCGACCTGGGAGTACGTGAAGCGCTCGGCGGCCACCATCCTGCGCATCTACGCCATGTACGAGCCGTTCAAGGTGTTCGTGTTCCTGGGCACGCTGCTGCTGGCGGGCGGGGTGGCGCTCGGCCTGCGCTACGCCTGGTTCTGGTGGCAGGGGGCGATCACCGGGCACCTGCAGTCCGCGATCCTCTCCGTCCTGCTGCTGATCCTCGGCTTCCAGACCCTGCAGTGGGGCGTCATGGCGGACCTCGTGGCCAGCAACCGCAAGCTGCTGGAGGACCTGCTCTACCGCGTGCGGAAGCGCGAGCTGGAGGACGGCGGAGGTGGCTGAGCCCGCCGAGGTCTCCGTGGTGATCCCGGCGTACAACGAGGAGGCGGGCATCGCCACGGTGGTGGCCGAGCTCCGGGCGCGGCACCCCTGGCGCGAGATCATCGTGGTGGACGACGGGTCGGGCGACGACACCGCCGCGCGCGCGGGCGCGGCCGGCGCGCGCGTGGTGCGCCATCCCTACAACAAGGGGAACGGGGCCGCGGTGAAGACGGGGATCCGCGCCGCGCAAGGCCCGGTGGTGCTGCTGATGGACGGCGACGGCCAGCACGCGCCCGAGGAGGCGGCGCGGCTGGTGGCCGGCGTCGGTCTCTACGACATGGTGATCGGCGCGCGCGCGGCCGCCGACCAGGAGAAGACCCGCGCCCTCGGCAACGCGCTGTTCAAGGCGCTCGCCTCGTGGCTCACCGGCCGGCGCATCCACGACCTGACCTCCGGCTTCCGCGCCGCCCGCCGGGAGCTGCTGCTCGACATCCTCCACCTGCTGCCGAACGGCTACTCGTATCCGACGACCTCCTGCCTCGCCTTCCTGAAGGCCGGCTACAACGTGGCCTTCGAGCCGGTGCGCGCGCGCAAGGCCACCGGCCGCAGCAAGATGCGCGTGGCCCGCGACGGCGTCCGCTTCGTGCTGATCATCTTCAAGATCGTCACGCTCTACAGCCCGCTGAAGGTGTTCTTCCCCCTGGCCGCCGCCGCGTTCCTGCTCGGGGTCGGCTACGGCGCGTGGAACGTGTGGTCGTTCGGCAAGATCCCGATGGGCGCCGCGCTGCTGATCCAGCTCGCGGTCGTGGTGTTCCTCTTCGGCCTCATCTCCGAGCAGATCGCCGCCGGCCACGAGCGCAAGTGAACGGCGGGCCGTGAGGGAGGCCGCGCGCGACCGCGTCCTGGGCGCGCTGCTCGCCTGCCTGCCCGCCCTGGCCTACGCGCCGGCGCTGCTGGAGAGCCGGCTGCTGGGCCCCGGCGACGGCTGGGCGCTGCACTACCCGATGAAGGTGGCGGTCTGGGAGGCGTACCGGCGCGGCGAGCTGCCCGGCTGGAACCCCGGCATCTTCCTCGGCACGCCGCTGTTCGCGTCCTACCGGCCCGGCGCGCTCCACCCGCTGGTGGCGGCGCTCGCGCCGCTGCGGCCGTTCGACGCCTTCCAGCTCCTGGTCGTGCTGTCGCTGGGCGCGGCGGCCGCCCTGACCTACGCGTACGTGCGCCGGCTCGGCGGCCACGCGGTCGGCGCCTGGTTCGCCGGCCTCTCGTTCGCGCTCGGGCCGTACCTGGTCGGGCACCTCGGCGACACCGCGACCGTGGTCGCGGCGCCGGCGATCCCGCTCGTGCTGCTGGCGGTCGAAGCGGTGATCGCGCGCCCCGCGGCCGCGCGTACGGCCGCTCTGGCCGCCGCGGTCGCGCTGCTGCTGGTGGCCGGCTCTCCCGAAGCGGCGCGGGCGGGGCTCGCGCTGCTCGCCGGCCGCCTGCTGGTGCTGGCCGCGGACCGGAAGGAGCCGCGCGCGGCGCGCCTGCGCGCGGCGGCGCTCGGGATCGCGGCCGGCCTGTGCCTGGCGGCGCCCCAGGTCGGGCCGGCGCTGCGGGCCATCGGCGAGGCCGGGCGCCCCGTCACCGCGCTGGCCGAGGACCGCGCGGCGTGGCTGCCGGGCGCGACCGGCCTCGTGCTGCGCTACGTCTCCCACACGCCGGCGGTGGCGCTGGCGCTGGCCGCGCTGCCCCTCGCGCCGTCGCAGACGCCGGTGCTCGTGCTGGGCGCCGGGCTCTCGATCGCGCTCGGGCTGCAGTGGGGGCGTGGGCCGCTGGCCGCGCCGGGCGCGCTGCCGCTGACGTTCGACTTCACGCTGTGCGCGCTGGCCGGGCTCTCCCTCTCCGCGCAGTGGAGGCTTCGCGCCGAGCCGCTCGGGCGGCGCCTGCGCGCCTGGTTCCTCTTCTTCGCGCTCAGCTCGGCGGCCGCGCTCTCCATCGCGGCGGCCGCGCTGGGGCCGCTGCCCGAGGTGCTGGCGGGTGCGGTGGGCGTGCTCGCGCTCGCCCTGATCCTCTATTTCTCCCTGGCCGCCTCCCCGGAGCGGGTCAAGGCCGGCATCTGGCTGCTCCCGCTCACGGTCTCCTTCCTGCTGCAGCCGCACGGGCGGCGCGCCTGGACCGGGGCGCCGCGACGCGTGGAGCTCGTGCGCGGCACGGGCACGCGCGAGGCGATCGACGGCGCGATGGGCGCGCGCCGCGGCGAGCGCAGCCTCGCGCTGGTGACCTCGTGGCCGCGCGGCCAGGAGGTGGACCTCGCCTACGGCAGCCTGGCCCCGATCGCGGGGCGGCGCAGCGCGAACGGCTACGACCCGCTGGTGCCGCTGCGCACGCGCGCGGCGCTGGGCGGGATCGGCGTGGGCGGCGTCCTGCCGCCCGCGTTCCTGCGCACCGACCCGGCGCGGCTCGAGATGCTGGGCGTGCGCTGGGTCGAGGTGCCCGCGGCCGCGCTCGAGCAGGCGCTGCCCGGCCCGGAGCTGGAGCTCGAGGTGGCCCCCGGCCAGGCGCGCTTCTTCCCGCTGCCGGTGCGCCCCGCCACCGAGGTGCGGGTGCTGTGCTGGCTCGACGACGCGAGCGGTCCTTCCGGAGCGAGCGGACTGGCCACGGTCGCGGCGCGCCTCGCCTCGGGCCGCGCGTTCGAGCTGCCGCTGCGCCCCCACGACCCGCGGCCGGGACGGCCGGCCCGGGCCGTCGCACGCCTGCCCGGGCGCTACTACGTGGACGGCGTGCGCGTGGAGCGGCCGCCCGGGGCTCCGGGCCGCCTGTGGCTGGGCGCGGTGGATCTGTTCGACGCGGCCACCCAGCGCGTGACCCCGGCGTCGGCCGCGGCCGCGTACGTGAGCGACGCCTCGCGGCTGCGCGAGGCCGCGGCCACGCCGGCGCTGCGCCTGTTCGAGGTGCCGGGGATGCAGATGGCGCGCGTGGTCGGCAAGCTGCGCGTGATGCGGGACGAGCAGGGTGTGCTGCGCGCCCTGGACATGCTGCCGCAGATCGGGCTCGACCCGCAGCGCGAGGCCCTGGTGACCCCGGAGCAGGCCGCGCGCCTGGCCCTCCCGCGCGACGCGCGTCCCTCGCGCGCGGTGCTCGCGCGCGCGGAGCCGGACCGGCTCGAGGTGCGCGCGGAGGGGCCGGGCCTGCTGGTGGTGGCCGAGGCCTGGGACCCCGGCTGGAGCGCCGCGGTGGACGGCGAAGCGGCCGCCGTCCACCGCGTCAACCACGCGCAGATCGGCGTGGTGCTCGCCGCCGGGCGCCACCAGGTCACGCTCCGCTACCGGACGCGCGGGCTCGGGACAGGCCTCGTCCTGGCCGGGGCCGGTGCGCTCGCGCTGGCCGCGGCCGCGCGGCGCGGGCGGGTTTGGCGCGAGCGTCGGGAGCGTGCTACGGTGCCGCTTCCGCGCGCGCGCAGCGGACGGGAGTAGCGTGACCCCTCCGAGACCCAGCCTCTCCATCTTCTTCCCGGCCTACAACGACGCGGGCACGATCGCCAGCCTGGCCCTGATCGCGCACATGACCGCGCGCGAGCTGACCGAAGACCACGAGGTGATCGTGGTCAACGACGGCAGCCCCGACCACACGGGAGCGCTGCTCGACGAGATGGCGCGCCACTTCCCGTGGCTGCGCGTGGTGCACCACCCGAAGAACCGCGGCTACGGGGGCGCGCTGCGCAGCGGGTTCGGCTCCGCGACCAAGGACCTCGTCTTCTACACCGACGGCGACGCGCAGTACGACCCGCGCGAGATGGTGCGCCTGTTCGAGGCGCTCGCCCCGGACGTCGACTTCGTCAACGGCTACAAGATCGGCCGCTCCGACCCCGTGCACCGGATCGTGATCGGCCGGCTCTACCACACGTTCGTGCGGACCATGTTCTCGCTGCGCCTGCGCGACGTGGACTGCGACTTCCGCCTGATGCGGCGGAAGGTCTTCGAGAAGGTGACGCTCACGCGCTCGTCGGGGGTCATCTGCGTGGAGCTGATGAAGAAGGTGCAGGACCACGGCTTCCGCATCGCGCAGGTGCCGGTGCACCACTACCACCGCTCCTACGGCCGCAGCCAGTTCTTCAACGTGCGCCGGGTCGGCCGCACGCTGCTGGACCTGGCCCGGCTGTGGGTGGAGCTGGTGGTGCGCAAGGAGCACCTGGCCCCCCGCGCGGCCGGCGCGCGCACGTCCGCCGCCGGCGCGCCCGACCGGCAGCCGTGAACGTCCCCTTCCTGGACTTCCGGGCGCACGTCGCGTCGGTGCGGGCGGAGATCGAGGCCGCCGTCGGCCGCGTCCTGGACGCCGGCTGGTTCGTGCTCGGCCCCGAAGGCGAGGCCCTCGAGAAGGAGCTGGCGGAAGCGCTCGGCGCCCGCGACTGCGTGGCCACCGGGAACGGGACCGAGGCGATCCAGCTCGCGCTGGAGGCGCTCGGGGTGGGGCCCGGCGACGAGGTCGTCACCTCGCCGCTCTCCGCCGCGTTCACCGCGCTGGCCGTGCTGCGCGCCGGCGCGCGGCCGGTGTTCGCCGACCTCGACCCCGCCACCCTGAACGTGGCGCCGGAGGCGGTGGAGAAGGCGCTGACCCCGCGCACGCGTGCCCTGCTGCCCGTGCACCTCTACGGTCACCCGGCCGACCTCGATCCTCTGCTCGAGATCGCGCGCCGGCGTGGCATCCCGCTGGTCGAGGACGCCTGCCAGGCGCACGGCGCGCGCTACCGGGAGCGCCCGGTGGGCGCGCTCTCGGGGATCGGCGCGCTGTCGTTCTATCCCACCAAGAACCTGGGCGCGCTCGGCGACGGCGGCGCGGTGCTGGTCAACGATCCCGCGGTCGCCGCGCGGCTGCGGCGCCTGCGCAACGGCGGGCAGACCGACCGCTATCGCCACGAGGAGGCGGGCATCAACAGCCGCCTCGACGAGATCCAGGCGGCGATCCTGCGCGCGTTCCTGCGCCACCTGCCCGCCTGGACGGAGAGGCGACGGGCGCTGGCCGCGATCTACCGGCGCGAGCTGCGCGGCGACGGCGTGGCGCTGCCCGTGGAGCAGCCGTGGGCCCGCGCGGTGTACCACCTGTTCGTGGTCCGCCACCCGCGCCGCGACGCGCTGGCCGCCGCGCTGCGCGACCGGGGAATCGGCACGCTGGTGCACTACCCGATCCCACTGCACCTGCAGCCGGCGTTCCGCGCGCTCGGCGGCCGGCCCGGCGACTTCCCGGTCGCGGAGCAGGCGGCGGCGGAGGTGCTCTCGCTGCCCCTCTACCCCGAGCTGACCGACGAGCAGGCGCTCGCGGTCGCGGCGGCGGTGCGCGAGCTGGCCGCGCCGGCGTGAACCTGGTCGCACCCCTGCCCGCCGCCCTGGCCGGGCTCGTCCTGTTCCTGGTGCCCGGCCTGCTGCTGCTGGCCGCGCTGCCCCGCCGGGACCGCGAGGCGCTGGCCTTCGACGAGCGCGTGTTCCTGGTCGTGGCGGTGGGCGTGATGGCCGCGAGCTGGGTCGGGCTCGTCCTCGCCGAGGCCGGCCGCTTCTCGCTGCCGGGAGCGGCCGCGGTGGTCGCGGCCGTCTGCGGGGTGGTGGCGCTGGCGCGGCGCCGCTCGCTGGCCTGGCCGCTCGCGCGGCCGGCCCGGGCCGCCGAGGTCGCGCCGGCGCTCGCCGTGCTCGCGCTGGCGTTCCTGCTCCAGGCGCGCCCGACCGAGTACCTCCTCGGCGGCCGCGACCCCGGCACCTACATCGCGGCGATGGCCATGGTCGGGCGCACCGGAGGCATCGCCTACACCGATCCCGCCGTGCTCTCGATCCCCGCCGAAGACGTGGAGCTGTTCTACCGGAACCCCGGCGCGCCCGACTACACGTGGGGGCGCTTCATGGGCTTCCCGCTGGAGCGCCCGCAGTCGGGCCGCGTGGTGCCGGAGTTCTTCCACCTGTTCCCGGTCTTCGGGGCGTACCTGTTCCAGGCGATGGGCGTGAAGGGCGCGCTGGCCGCGCCGCCGGTGTTCGGCATCCTGGGCACGCTGGCCGTGTTCCTGGCCCTGCGGCGGATCCTGGGTGGTCCGCCCGCGCTGCTCGCCACGCTGCTCCTCGCGGTCAACGTGGTGCAGGTGTGGTTCGGCCGCTACCCGGTGACCGAGACGTTCTCCCAGCTCCTGATCTTCCTCGGCCTGCTCTGCGTGTGGCACTGGGAGGACCGCGACTCGGCCGCGCTGGGCGCGCTCGCCGGCACCGCGCTCGGCCTCGCGTTCCTCGTCCGCATCGACAGCGTGCTGCTGGCCGTGCCGGTGGTCGTGTACCTGCTGGCCCGCTGGGCGCGGCGCGAGCTGCCGGCCGGCCAGGCCTGGGCCTTCCTCGCGCCCTTCGCGCTGCTCGGCTTCCACGCGTTCGTGCACGCCGCCTTCTGGTCGCGCAAGTACCTGCTCGAGCTGGCCACGCGGCCGTATTGGCGCCAGCCGCCGCTGGTCTGGCTGTTCGCGGCCGCGCTGCTCGCGCTCGTGGTCCTGCTGGTGCACGCGCGCGGCCCGGCGCTCTTCCGGCAGGCGTCCGCGCACGGCGAGGCGCTGCGCGGCGCGGCGGTGGCCGCGATCGCGGTCCTCGCCCTCTACCTCTATTACGTGCGGCCGGTGCTGTCCGCCTGGGCGGGGGCCGACGGCAACCCGGCCGCGGACGCGCTGCGCGACCCCTCCTGGCTGCACGCGCTCGGGTTCCGGCGGCTGGCCGCGCACGACGCCCAGGCGTTCCACCGCCTGGGCTGGTTCGTGACCCCGCTCGGCCTCGCCCTCGCCGTGCTCGGCCTGATGCTCGCGGTCTGGCGCGCCCGGCGCGCGTACCTGCTGCCGGTGCTGGTGACGCTGGCCTTCGCCTCGTTCTACTTCTACAAGGTCCGCGTCTACAACGACTACTTCTTCGCGCTGCGCCGGTTCGTCCCGGTGGTGCTGCCGATGGCGCTCGGCTTCGCCGCCCTGGTCCTGTGGAGGCTGGCCGCGCGGGGCGGAGTGCGGCGGGCGGTGGCCGCGGCGCTCGCGCTGGCGCTCGGCGTCTCCTTCGTCGCCCGGACCTGGCCGCTCGTCTCCTACGTGGACTGGAAGAACTCGGTCCGCTTCGTCGCGGACGTGGCGCGGCGCTTCGGCCGGGAGGACGTGGTCGTGTTCGAGCAGAAGGCCAGCATCCACCTGCTGTCGCTGCCGCTCTGGGCCGTGCACGGCGTCAACGTGCTCGAGCTGGCCCGCTTCAACCCGGACCCCGAGCGCGTGAACCACCTGATCCGGGCCTGGCGTTCCCGCTGGCGCAACGTCTACTTCGTCTACACCTACCGCACGGACCTCTGCGGCGTGTTCCTGCAGCGGGTCGAGGACCCGGTCTTCGCCACGCACGAGTGGGAGCGTGCGTACGAACGGCCCCCGCGGGGTCCCGTCCCGCGGTCGTTCCGCTTCACCGTGGCGCGCGCGGTGCTGCCGGAGGAGCTGCAGGTGCCGCCCCTGGACGAGGTGGACATCGGCGGGTCCGACGACTTCCAGGTGTCCGGCTTCTACGAGAAGGAGGGCGGCTACCGCTGGACCGGCCGCTGCGGCTCCGTGTACCTGCCGGCGCTGCGCGACGCGGGCGCGGTGGAGGTGACGCTCTCCGCGGGCCCCCAACGACCGCCCACGCTGCCCCCCCCGGTCGTCCTGGTGTCGCTCGCCGGGGCGACGCTGGGCGAGATGGTGGCCGGCCCGGGCTGGACGACCGCGCGCTTCGCGTTGCCGGACCAGTGGCCCGCGGACCCGCCGGTGCTGCGCCTCGACGTGGTGGACGCGGCGCGGCGGCGGGCGCTGACCTGGCGCCCGGCCGACGTGCTGCCGGCGAGCTCGGACACGCGCGACCTCGGCGTGATGGTGGACCGCGTCCGCGTGGCGCGAGGCGCCGCTGGTAGAATCCGCGTTTCGGAGGTGCGGCATCTCCGCTGAGGAGCCGGTCCTGGTCGTCGTCCCCACCTACAACGAGCGCGAGAACGTCGCTCCGCTGACGCGGGAGCTGCTCTCGCTCGGCGAGGACATCCACGTCTGGGTCGCGGACGACGGCAGCCCGGACGGCACCGCGGACGCGGTGCGCGCCGTGCAGGCGGAGCACCCGCAGCGGGTGGAGCTGATCGAGCGGCAGGGCAAGGGCGGGCGCGGCGCCGCGGTGCTGGCCGCCTTCCGCCGCGGCCTCGGCGACCCGCGCGGCTTCCGCGTGCTGATCGAGATGGACGCCGACTACTCGCACCACCCGCGCGAGCTGGGCAAGTTCCTGCACAAGCTGCGCACGCACGACATGGTGATCGGCTCGCGCTACGTCGCCGGCGGCGGCACGTCCGAGTGGGGCGTGCTGCGCCCGCTGCTCTCCTGGCTGGCCAACAAGTACATCCACGTGGTCACCGGGCTGCCGCTGCGCGACGCGACCAGCGGCTACCGCGCCTACCGCCGCGAGGTCCTCGAGGAGATGGACTTCGACCGCATCCGCATCCGGGGCTACGCCGTGCACGGCGAGACGG
The DNA here is from genome assembly GCA_036556645.1 of Vicinamibacteria bacterium. GTDB lineage: Bacteria > Acidobacteriota > Vicinamibacteria > Fen-336 > Fen-336 > DATKEG01. Next base: position 9,954 of record DATBIZ010000630.1, read on the forward strand.
CCTACCAGGCCTGGATCGCCGGCTTCCGCCTGGGCGAGGTGCCGATCCACTTCAAGAACCGGGCGCGCGAGGCGTCGAAGCTCAGCTTCGAGGAGGTCTACATGGCCTTCCTCAACTTCGCCACCCTGCGCGTGCGCTACGGGTTCCGCCCCCGGCGGCGCGGGGTCCCGGCCTATCGCGTCTCGTGAGCGTCACCTCGAAGGGATCGCTCGGGCCGCGGGCTGAACGCCGGCTCCGATGGCCCTCACGCTCTCCCCGCACCCCCCTGCGCGCGCCCGCTTGCGCATCCTGATGGTCACCTCGTCGTACCCGAAGTGCCCGGGCGACGTCACCGCGCCGTTCATCGAGGCGATCGCGCGCGGGGTGGCCGCGCGCGGTCACGACGTGGACGTGGTGCTCCCCGCGCACCCCGACCTGCGGCGCCGCGAGGGCGATCCGGTGCGGCTCTTCCCGTACGAGTACGCGCCGCGGCCGCAGTGGAGCCGCTGGGGCTACGCGCAGAGCCTGCGCGCGGACGTCTCGGTGCGCGGCGCGGCCTGGCTCCTCGCCCCGCTGGCCGCCGCCGCCCTGCGCGCCGCGGTCGGGGCGCGGGTGACGGAGCACCGTTACGACGCGGCGCACGTCCACTGGGTGGTGCCCAACGCGGCGCTGGTCTCCGACATCCTGGCCGCCCACGGCACGCCGTCCGTGGTCAGCCTGCACGGCAGCGACGTGTTCGTGGCCGAGCGCCTGCTGCCGGCGCGGCTGCTGGCGCGGAGCGCGCTGCGCCGGGCGGGGGCGGTGACCGCGTGCAGCGCGGACCTGCGCGCCCGCGCTCTCCGCCTCGGCGCGCCGGCCGCGCGCGTGCGCGTGGTGCCCTACGGGGTCGACGCGGCGGTCTTCTCGCCCGCGCTGCGCACCGACCGCGTCCGCGCGCGCCTGGGCGTGCCGGACGACGCGCTCTTCGTCCTCGCGCACGGCCGCCTGGTCGAGAAGAAGGGCTTTCGCTACCTGGTGGAGGCGATGACGCGCGTGCCGGGCGCGCACCTGGTCGTCGCCGGCGACGGCGACCTCGGCCCCGCGCTGCGCGCGCAGGCGGAGGCCGCGGCCGTGCCCGCCACGTTCCCGGGCGCGCTCGACCGCGCGGCGATGGCCGCGACGATCGCCGCCGCCGACGTGGTGGCGGTGCCGTCGATCGTGGACGCGGCCGGCAACGTGGACGGCCTGCCGAACGCGCTGCTGGAGGCGCTGGCCGCCGGACGCGCGGTGGTGGCGAGCCGGGTGGCCGGCATCCCGGACGTGATGGAGGACGGCGGCAACGGGTTGCTCGTCCCGCCCGGGGACGCGGCCGCGCTGGCCGGCGCGCTCCTCCGCCTGCAGCACGACCCGCAGGCGCGCGGCCGGCTCGGCGCGGAGGCGCGCCGCCGCGCGCTGGCGCTCCTGAGCTGGGACGCGGCCGCGCGGCGGTTCGAGGAGTGTTATGCCCAGGCGGCGGCGCTGGACGCCCGTTAGGGGAACGGCGAGCCGCGTCTACGCGCCCGGCGAGCGGCTGCTGCTCGGCGCGCTGGACCTGCCGGGCCGCGCCGCGCACGCCGTCTGGCGGGCGCTGCGATCGCCCCGGGCCGCCACGGCCGAGGTCCGCGAGGTGCTCGTGCTGCGGCTCGACCGCATCGGCGACGTGCTGATGTCGCTGCCCGCCCTGGGCGACCTGCGCGCGGCGCTGCCCTCCGCGCGCATCCGGCTGGCCGTCGGCCGCTGGAGCGAGGAGGTCGCGCGCAGCGCGCCGGTGGACGAGGTGCTGGTCTGGAGCGCGCCCTGGGCGGGCCGCGGCCAGGAGGGCGCGGAGACGGCGGCCGCCCTCTTCCAGAAGGCGCGCGCGCTGCGGGCCCGGCCGCCCGACCTCGCCCTCGACCTGCAGGGCGACGTGCGCGCGAGCGCGCTGCTCGCGCTCTCCGGCGCGCCGCGCCGCGTGGGCTACGCGAACACCGGCGGGTCCTGGCTGCTCACCGACGTGGTGCCGCTGGACGAGACCGTCTCCTGGGTCGAGCAGAACCGCCGGGCGGTGGCGCAGGCGGTGGGAGCGCCGGTCGGCGCCGCGTCCGCCGAGGTGCTCACGCCCGCCGACCGCGCGTTCGCCCTCCGCTTCCTCGAAGAGCGCGGCCTGGCCGGGCGGCGGCCGCTGGTGGGCCTCCACCCCAGCGGCGGGCGGCGCGTGAAGCAGTGGAACGTCGCGCGCTGGGCCGAGGTGGCGGCGCGGCTGCAGCGGGACTTCGGCGCCACCGTGCTCGTGACGGGCTCCCCGGACGACCGGCCCCTCGCGGCCGAGGTGCTCGGCGGCCTGAGCGCGCCGGGCGTGGACCTCACCGGCCGGCTCTCGGTGCGCGAGACGCTGGCCGTGATCGCCGGCCTCGACCTGTTCCTCTCCCCCGACACCGGCCCCATGCACATGGCGGCGGCGGCGGGGACGCCGTCCGTGAGCGTGTTCGGCCCGTCCGACCCCGCGCGCTACTTCTCCGCGCCGCCCTCGCCGCGCCACGTGGTCGTCCGCCGGGACCTCTGGTGCGCGCCGTGCAACCTGATCCGGCGCCCGCCGGAGGAATGCGCCGCGGCGGAGCCGGAGTGCCTGCGCCTGGTCACCGTGGACGAGGTCTACGCGGCGGCGGCGGCCGTGCTGCGGGCGCGCGCGTGACGCGCCTGGTCGTCCGCCGCGAGGACCTCGAGGACGGCCTCGACGAGGCGGCCCGCGACGCGGCCGACGAGGCGGCGATCGCCTGGACCAAGGAGTGGGGGCGGCGCCCGCTGGTGGACGGCGGCAGCTTCCGCGAGCGGCTGCGCTGGAGAGGCGTCTCGCTGTGGTGGTTCGCCGAGCTGTTCCTGCACCACAGCACCGAGTCGCCGCGCTACGTCCGCGTGATCGAGGCGCTGCACCGCCGGCTGGACGCGGAGCGGCCGGACGAGGTGACGGCGGAAGGCCTCGCCGCCGACGAGACCGTGCTGCTGGCGCGGGTGTGCCGCGCGCGCGGCGTCTTCTTCGACGGACGCGCCCCGGTGCCCACGGCCCGCGTGCGCCTTCGGGTGGGGCGGGCCGCCCTGCTGGGGAGGCTCGAGGAGCAGAAGGTGCGCGCGACCGCGTTGAAGGCGGCGCTGGCCGGCCCGCCGCGCGAGCCCCCGTCCGACGGCCGCGCCACCGTGCTCTTCCTCTCCCACGCCGCCTTCTGGCGCGAGCGCCGCGACGGGCCCGGCGGCGAGCCCGAAGCGTACGAGCACTACTTCGACCGCGTGATCCCCGCGGTGGCCGCCCTGCCCGGCCTGCGGCCGTTCGTGGTGGCGGTGGGCCCGCGCGCCGCCTTCCGCCGCCGCGGCGCGCGCGAGCGCGTGCGCGAGTGGCTGCGGCTCGCCGACGGGCGCGAGCCGTACACGCACGTGAACCGCTACACCACGCCGGCGGTCGTGCGCGAGGCGGCCCGCGGCACGCGCGAGGTGCGCCGGGCGTGGCGGGCGCTGCGCGACAGCCCCGCGCTCACGGAGGCGTTCGCCCACCGCGGCGTGTCGTTCGCGGACCTCGCCCGGGCGGACCTCGCGGGCACGATGCTGCGCCAGCTTCCCTGGGCGATCCGCTGCTACGAGGAGATGCGCGCGGTGCTCGCCGCGGTGCGGCCCGCGGTCGTGTGCCTCTACGCGGAGTCGAGTGGCTGGGGACGGGCCGCGATCGCGGCCTGTCGCGCGCAGGGCGTGCCGACGGTGGCCCTGCAGCACGGGATCGTCTACCCGAAGTACTACTCCTACCGGCACGATCCCGACGAGTCGGACTGCCCGCGCCCGTTCCGCACCGCGATCTTCGGCGAGGCCGCGGGCCGCCTCCTGCGCCGCCTCGGCCAGTACCCGCCGGAGGCGCTGGTGCCCACGGGCAGCCCGAAGTTCGACGACCTCGTGCGGGGCGCGCGCGAGCGTGACCGCGAGGCGCTGCGGCGTGCGCTCGGGGTGCCGGCGGGCGAGCGGCTGCTGGCGGTGGTCAGCCGCTTCCAGGCGATCCGCCGCACCCACCAGGCGATCGGGCCGGCGTTCGCGGCCTTCGTGCGCGCGGTGGAGTCGCTGCCCGGGGTGCGCGCGGTGGTCAAGCCGCACCCGGCCGAGCCCTCCGGCGCGTATGACGCGGTGCTGGCCCAGGGGCGGGCCACGCGCGTGCAGGTGAGGCCGTCGGTGGACCTGGTGGACCTGCTGCACGCCGCCGACGCGCTGGTGACCGTGGAGTCGCTCTCCGCGGTCGAGGCGCTGGTGCTCGGACGGCCGGTGGTGGTCCTGAACATGCCGACGCACCTGCGCGAGCTGGTGGACCAGGGCGTCGCCGTCGGCGTGGCCGCGGGCGAGGATCCCGCGCCCGCGCTGCAGGCGGTCCTCTTCGATCCCGCGGTCGCCGCGGGGCTGGCGGCCGCGCGGCGGCGCTACCTGTCCGACTTCGCCATGGGCGCCGACGGCGGCGCGACCGCGCGGATCGCGGCCCTGCTGCGCGACACGGCCGCGCGCGCGGAAACGGCGGGCCGGGGGAGCATGGTAGGGTGAAGGGCCTATGAAGCCGGCCAGCTTCGCCCTGGGCTCACGGCAGGTCGGCGACGGCCAGCCCTGCTTCGTGCTGGCCGAGGTCGCCTCCGCGCACGGCGGCGCGCCCGACCGCGCGCTGCGGATGCTGGAGGCGGCGTTCAAGATGGGCGCCGACGGGATCAAGTTCCAGCTCTTCCGGGCCGAGCGGCTGGTGGTGCGCCTGCACCCGCTGCGCCGCGACTTCGAGCAGATCGAGCTCTCCGAGAAGGAATGGCGCAAGGTCCTGCGCGCCGCGCGGGCCTCCGGGCTCGCGCTGCTCGTGGAGGCGTTCGACGCGCCTTCGCTGGAGCTGGCCGCGGAGGAGGGCGCGGACGGCTACAAGGTCCACACCACCGACATGGAGAACCCCGACTTCATCCGCGCGGTGGGGGCGGTGGGACGCCCCGTCCTCTTCGCGACGGGGGGCGTGGCCGAGGCCGCGGTGCAGGAGGCGCTGGAGCTGGCGGGGGGGGGG
>DATBIZ010000631.1:0-1869 GCA_036556645.1 Vicinamibacteria bacterium
CCGGCCGCCATCACCGCGTCGTCCATGATCACGCTCTCGGTGATCTCGAGCGTGACGCGGCGCGCGTCCACCCCGGACTCCGTCACCGTGCGCGACACCTCGTCCAGGAAGTCGCGCTTGGAGAGCTGGCGCGGCGAGAGGTTCACGGTCAGGCCGAGCGGCCGTTCGGGCAGCGTGGTGTCCCAGGCGCCGAGCTGGCGGCAGCTCTCGCGGAGCACCCACGACCCCAGGGGAAGGATCAGGCCGTTCTCCTCGGCCAGCGGCACGAACGACTCCGGGAGCAGGAGGCCGCGGTCGGGGTGCTGCCAGCGCAGCAGCGCCTCCACGGAGCGCACCTGCCCGGTGGCGATGGAGACGATCGGCTGGTAGTACAGCCGGAACTCCCCGCGCGCGAGGCCGCGCCGCATCTCCATCTCGAGCTGCAGCACGTCCACCGCCTCGCGGTGCATCGCCTCGTCGAAGAGCTGGTGGCGGCCGCGGCCCAGCGCCTTGGCCCGGTACATCGCGGTGTCGGCGTCGCGCAGCAGGGCCTCGGGCTTGTCGTAGGCGGCGCCGCTGACCACGATGCCGATGCTCGCGCTCATCACCACCTCGTAGCCGTCCACCACGAACGGTGCGGACAGCGCGGCGTGGATACGCTCGGCCAGCTTGGTGGCGCGGCGGGCGTCCTCCACGTCCTCGACCAGCAGCGTGAACTCGTCGCCGCCGAAGCGGACCAGCATCTCGCCCGGCCGCAGGCACGCCTCCAGCCGGCGCGCGATCGCCACCAGCAGCCGGTCGCCGACCAGGTGGCCGAGGCTGTCGGTGATGGTCTTGAAGCGGTCGAGGTCCATCAGCAGCACCGCGAAGCGGTCGTGCGGCTGCCGGCGCGCCCGTTCGAGCAGCCGCTCCAGCCGCTCCAGGAACAGGGCCCGGTTGGGGAGATCGGTGAGCGGGTCGTGAACCGCGGCGCGGCGGAGCTGCTCCTCGGCCTGGCGGCGCGCGGTGACGTCGAGCGCCACCCCGATCGTGCCGCACAGCACGCCGGTGGCGTCGTGCAGCGGCTCGAGGTGGGCCTCGAAGTGGCGGCCGCGCCATTCCAGGTGGAACTCCACGGTCTCGCCCGCGAGCGCGCGGCGGTGCGCCATCGGGATCCGGTCGTCGGCCGGATCCACCTCGAAGTACTCGGCGAGCGTGGCCTCCTCGAGCGGGTGGGGCAGGAGGCGCAGGCCGCGCAGGCCGCCGCCGAGCGACGAGGTCACCTGCAGGCGCAGGTCCGTGGACCACACGATGGCGGGGAGCTGCTCCATGAGCAGGCGCAGCCGCGCCTCGCGCTCGCCTCGCAAGCGCAGTTGCCGGTGCAGTGAGACGGCCTGCCGCCACGTCGAGGCCAACGTTCTGCCTTCCTTCGCTGTGACCGCGCGCTGCTGACAGAATCGCCCGCTCGGCGGAGGGAGCCGGACGAAGATGGACGAGATCCTGGCATACAAATAGGGGTAGAGAGCCGGTCCGGGCTGTGACGGCGGTCACCCGGTGAGCGCACGCACGCCGCGTCAATCCGATTGGATACAGCCGCTTCGTGCCGGCGCCGGCCGCAACGGTTGCCGGCGTGGCGCGCTGACAGTTACGATAGGGTTCCTGCCGCCGTCGGAGAGGTACGCAAGCGGCTGAAGCGGGCAGTCTCGAAAACTGCTATACCCGCAAGGGTATCGTGGGTTCGAATCCCACCCTCTCCGCCACCTGGGACGTCCTCTACCGCACCTGGAACCGGTAACGGCCCGAGCCGACCTCGTAGACGACGCGCCCGTCCGCGGCGCCGACCAGCCGCACCCCTTCGGCGCGGTCCGCCGGCACCTCCTGGCCCGCCGCACCTTCACGGACAACGCCGGC
>DATBIZ010000632.1:0-1790 GCA_036556645.1 Vicinamibacteria bacterium
TCGGAAACGCGGATCCGGGCACACGCCTATGGCACGGCTCTCCGCCACGAGCGGGTCCGATCCCGGCATCGTGGGCCCGCTGGACGCTTTGGTGCGCCCGGCGGTCGCCGCCGCCGCCCTGCTCGTGGCCCAGCAGGTCGCGGCCAAGGCCACGCGCGACGCGCTGTTCCTCTCGACGTATCCCGTGACCGCGCTGCCCCTGGTCTCTGCGGCGGCGGCGGCGCTCTCCCTCGCCGGCGTGGTCGCGTTCTCGCGTGCGATGGCGCGGTCGTCGCCCCCGGCGCTCGTGCGGCGTCTGCTCGGGCTGAACGCGGCGATGCTGGCCGCCCAATGGGCGCTTTGGCTGGCGGCGCCCCGCCTGGCCGCCGTGGCCTTGTACCTGCACGTCGGCGTCTTCGGCGCGACGGTCCTTTCCGGCTTCTGGTCCGTCGTCAACGAGCGGTTCGACCCGCACACCGCGCGGCGGGTGGTGGGACGCATCGGCACCGGGGCCGCGCTCGGCGGGGTGGCCGGCGGCCTGGTCACCTGGCGCGTGGGGCCGGTGATCGGCGTGCCCGCCCTGCTGCTCGCGCTGGCCGCGCTCCCGGTCCTGGCCCTCCTGGCGCTGCGCCGACTCGGCGCGCCGCCGACGGCACCGTCGGCGGGCGAGCAGCCGCCGGCCGCGGCGGCGCTCGGCCTGATCCGGCGGCAGCCCTACCTCCGCGACGTGGCGGCGGTGGTCGCGCTGACCGCGCTCACGGAGGCCCTGCTCGAGTACGCGCTCAACGCGGCGGTGGTCGGCCGCTACGGCCGGAGCGCCGCGCTCGTGCCCTTCTTCGCGCTCTACCACACCGGCGCGGGTGTCGCGGTGCTCGCGCTGCAGGGCGCGCTGTCGCGCCGGTCGCTGGAGGGGCTGGGCCTGGCGGGCACCCTCGCCGTGCCGCCGGCACTGGTCGCGTGCGGCGCCGTCGTGGCCGGCGTCGTGCCCGGCTTCTGGCCCACCCTGGCCGTGCGGGCCGCGCAAGCCGTGCTGGGCCGGTCGCTGTTCCGCTCGGGTTACGAGCTGCTGTACACGCCCATGGCGCCGCAGCGCAAGCGGCCGCTGAAGGTGCTCCTCGACGTCGGAGCCGAGCGCGCCGGCACGGTCGCGGGCGGCGCGGTGGTGCTCGCCGTGCTGCTCCTTCCCGCTCCCGCCACCCGCGGCACCCTGCTCTTCCTGGCGGCGGGAGTCGCCGCGCTCACGCTGCTGCTGACGCGGCGCCTCCACCGCGGCTACGTGGGCGCGCTCGCGGAGAGCGTGCGGACGGGCGCGGTGGGGATCGCCGGCGACGAGGACCGCGAGCCGGCCCGGCGGGTGGCGCCGCCGCCCGTGCCGGGAGCGCTGCGGCGCGCGCCGGCAGCCGGGAATGAGCCGGCATCCGACGCGGCGGACCTGCGCTCGCACGACGCCGGGCGCGTGCGCGCGGTGCTCTCGCGGGAGGCGCCGCTCGCGCCGGAGCTGGTGCCGCTGGCCATCACGCTGCTGGCCCGGGACGACCTCTTCACCGAAACCGTCACCGCGCTGCGGCGGGTCGGGGTCCGGTGCACCGGCCAGCTCCTGGACGTGCTCCTGGACCCGGAGGAGGATCCCGTGGTGCGCCGCCGGGTGCCGCGCGTGCTCAAGGCGGTCCCCACGCAGCGCGCCGTGGATGGGCTCCTGAGCGCGATCCGCGACGAGCGGTTCGACGTCCGCTATCGGTCCGCGCAGGCGCTGGCCCGGCTTCACCACGATCGGACGCTCGCGATTCCGGCGGAGGCCGCGTTCGCGGCGG
>DATBIZ010000633.1:0-3113 GCA_036556645.1 Vicinamibacteria bacterium
TGATGCAGAAGCTGCGGGCGATGGTGTAGAGCCAGGTGGACACGGACGCGTCCCCGCGGAAACCCGGGAGCGTGCGCACCATGGCCAGCAGCGTCTCCTGCACCACGTCCTGCGCCGCGTCGGGGTTCCGGCACATCTTCATCCCGAAGCGGTAGATGCGCGGCTGGTAACGGCGCAGCAGGTCCTCGAGCGCCTCCTCGTCGCCCCCCCGCGCGCGCGCGAGCAGCGCCTGGTCCTCTCCGGCAGTCATGACCCGGATTATGTCAGGGCCCGCCTCGAACCCTTCCCTCCGCCGCCGGCTCTCATCGGTCAGGAGTGATGCTGACCATGGCGCTCGGCTTGAAGAAGAACCTGCAGTCCGATTTCGAGACGACGCTGGCGCGCGTGCCGCAGGCGCTCGCGGCGGAAGGCTTCGGGGTCCTGACCACGATCGACGTCGCCGACACGCTGAAGCGGAAGCTGGGCGCCGAGTTCCGGCGCTACCGGATCCTGGGCGCGTGCAACCCGGCCCTCGCCCACCGGGCGCTCAAGGCGAACCTGGATGTCGGCGTGATGCTGCCGTGCAACGTGGTCGTGTACGAGGCCGACGAAGGGGGAACGGTGGTGGTCGCCATGGATCCGCTGCAGGCGCCCGCCGCCCGCGCCGACCCGCTGATCCGCGGCGTGGCCGAGGAGGTGCGCGTGAAGCTCGAGCGCGCGCTCGAACACCTCGAGAACGGCGGGGCCGGATCGTGACCTTCATCCCGCCGGAGCAGAGGGAGGAGCTGAAGGCATTCCTGGGCGCGCGGCTGCGGGCGCCGGTCGGCCTCGACCTGCTGCTCGGCGGCCCCACCGCCGGCGACGCGCGCGCCCTGCTCGAGGAGGTCTCGGCTCTCTCCACGAAGATCGTGCTGCGCGTGCACGACGTGTCCGCGCAGCCGGCGGTGGCGGCGGGCGTGGCGCCGGACGAGCTCCCGGCCATCGTCCTCACCGGCGCGGCCAGCGGGCGCGTCCGCTTCCTGGGCAGCCCGGTCGGGCTGGAGTTCCAGACCCTGCTGCGCAGCATCGTGGACGTGGGCCGCGGCGACACCGCCTTGACCGCGCCCACCAAGCGCGCGCTGCGCGCGCTCGCCCGCGACGTCCACCTCCGCGTGTTCGTGACGCCCACCTGCCCCTTCTGTCCGCGCGCGGCCCAGATCGCCCACCAGATGGCCGTGCAGAGCGCGCGGGTGACCGCGGACGTGATCGAGGCCCAGGAGTTCCCCTCGCTCGTGAAGCGCTACCGCGTGCAGGGCGTGCCGAAGGTCGTGGTCAACGAGACGGTCGAGTTCGTGGGTACGCCGTCCGAGGCGGGCTTCCTGGCCCACGTGCTGCGTGCCGCCGCATGAAGCCCCCGGCGCCGGGGCGTGCGTTCGTGCTCGCGGCCGCGCTCGCCGCGGCCGGATTCCCGCCGGCGGGCGCCGAGGAGCGGACGGTCACGCTGGAGCAGGCGCTGGCGCTGGCCGCCGAGCACAACCCCGAGCTGCAGGCCGCGGCCGCCCGCGTCGAGGCGCAGCAGGCGCGCGCGGAGTCGGTGCGGCGCACGCTCTGGCCGCGCCTCGCGCTCGCGACCGCCTGGTCCCGCACCGACCTCCCGGCCGGCGCGTTCGCGAACAAGCTCAACGCCGGCGCGTTCACCGCCGCGGACTTCGACCTCGGCGCGCTCAACGACCCCGCCGCGCTCGGCCACCTGGGCACGGCCGTCCAGCTCGAGGTGCCGATCGACGTGTTCGGCAAGGTCGGCACGGCCGCGCGCTCCCTGGCCGCCACGGGCGAGGCCGCGGCGGCGGGCCGTCGCGACGCCGCGGAGGAGGTGCGCGCCCGCGTGGTGGAGCTCTACCGGCGGGCGGAAGTGGCCGGGCGCGCGGTCGGCGTGACCGAGCGCACGCTGGCGGTGGCGACCGCGCGCGAGGCCGAGATCGACGCCCGCGTGCAGACCGGCGGCGCGCTCGCCGCGGACCGCCTGCGCGCGCGGGCGCGCCGGCGCGAGCGCGAGGCCGACCTCGCCGCGCGGCGCGGCGAGCAGCGGATGGCGCAGGCCGGTCTGGCGCGCCTGCTGGGGGCGCCGGCGGACGTGAGCTACGTGCCCACGGACGCGCCGCCGCAGGTGGCGCCGCTCGCGGGCGAGGAGGCGGAGTGGGTGGCGCGCGCGCGGGGGGGGCGCCCGGCGCTGGAGTCCGCGCGCCGGCGCCGCGACGCGGCGGAGGCGCAGGTGAGCGCGGAGCGGAAGGGCCGGCTGCCGGACCTCGGGGCCTTCGGCCACGTCTGGGACAACCGCGTCGAGGCCGGCCGCGGGGCCCAGGCCTGGGCCTTCGGCGTGAGCGTGCGGTGGACGCCGTTCGATCCGGGCCGCGCCAAGCGCCTGGCCGCCTCCACGGCCGAGCTGCGCGCCGTCGAGCAGGAGGCGCGCGCCGCCGAAGACCAGGTCCGTCTCGAGGTCTCGCTCGCCTATCGCCGCGCGGTGACCGCGCGCGAGCGCCATGCCGCCGCCGTGGGCGGCGCGGAGGAAGGGCGCGAGGCGCTGCGCGTGGTGCAGGAGCGCCGCGCCGCCGGCCTGGCCACGCTCACGGACGAGCTGGAGACCGAGACGGCCGCGCTGGCCGCGGCGCTCGCGGAGATCGCGGCGGCCGCCGAGGTGGCGATCGCCGATGCGGCGCTGCGGCGCGCCGCGGGAGGGGTTTGAGCATGGGCCTGCGTGCGTCTTCGATCCCGGCGGCCCTCCTCCTCGCGCTGGCCGGCTGTGCGCATGACGAGCGGCCGCGTTCCGCGGAGCCGCCGCCCGCGCCCGCCAGCGAGGTGACGACCGCGCCCGTCGTGCGCACGCGGACGGAAGGCACGGTGCCGCTGCCCGCCGTGGTCCAGGCCCGGCAGCGCGCCGCGCTCGCGTCGCGCCTCGTCGCTTCGGTCACCGCGCTGCCGTACCAGGAGGGCGACCGCGTGGCCGCGGGCGCGGTGGTGGCGCGCCTGGACGACGCCGCGCTGCGGGGGGCCCTCGCCGCCGCCGAGGCCGGGGCCGGCGCCGCCGAGGCCGACCTCCACCGCGCGCAGGCCCTGCTCGCGAAGGCCGCCGCCACGCCGCGCGAGCTGGAGCAGGC
>DATBIZ010000634.1:0-2751 GCA_036556645.1 Vicinamibacteria bacterium
CTGTTGACGGTCCACGCGGATTACCACTGGCAGGCGGCCGTCGCCGCGCACCCGCGCCTCCGCGCGCTCGAGGCGGAGAGGACCGGGAAGGGTTTCCTCTACTGGAAGGAGGACGAGTGGGGCCGGCACTTCCCGGACTTCTACCATACCGCGTGGCACACGCCGGACTACGTCAAACGCCGCTGGTCGCGGTGGTTCACCGTGCTGGGGTTGCGGGGGGAAAAGGGGCGCCCCGCCTTGAAGCAGGACATCGTCGTTCTGCAACGGCCGGCAGACCCGCCCAAGCCGCCAGCATGGCGACGGCTCGCCAGGGCCGTCTCCTCGTCACTGGGTGTCCCTCGGCCCTGACGCGCGGGCGCTCCTGCCTGCACGGAAGGCCGCGCCGGGACAGGGCAATTCCGAAGGGCTGGGCCGCGGCTTACAATCCGTTCGTCCAGCGCCCGCGTGCCGGCAATCGCGCGTGGCGCCCCCTCGAGGGCCATCGAAGATGCGACGTGAGCTGAAGCGCCAGATCAAGCAGGACGAGCTGCGGACGGGCCTGGAGAAGGCGACCGGCTGGGTGCGGGCGCATTCCCGCGAGGTCCAGATGACCGCGGCGGCGGTGGTGGTGCTGCTCGGGGCCGGTCTGCTCGTCCAGAACTTCCGCGACCGGCAGGACGCAAACGCCGAGGCCGCCTTCGCGACGGCGCTCGACGCGTTCCAGGCGCCGGTCACCTCCGAGACGCCGGCCGCGGCGCCGCCCGGCGGGACCACCTATGCCACCTCCGAGGAGAAGTACCGCAAGGCGCTCTCCGAGTTCCAGGCCGTGGAGAAGAGCGCGTCGGGGGAGGTCCGCCAGCGCGCGCGCTACTACGCCGCGCTGTCGCAGATCGAGCTGGGCGACCTGGCCTCGGCGGAGAAGACGCTGGGCGAGCTGGCCGCCCGCAAGGACGACGACGACATCGTGCCCTCGCTGGCCCGGCTCGCCCTGGCGGACCTGCACCGCCGCAACGGCCAGCCGGACAAGGCGATCGAGGCCTACCGCCGCATGCTCGAGGACGGCGGTTTCCTGCTGCCGCGCGACTACGTGCTCCACGAGCTGGCCGCCACCCAGGAGGCGGCGAACCGGCCGCAGGACGCGCGCGCCTCGTACGAGCGGCTCTTCCAGGAATATCCTGGAAGCGTGTACGCAGGCGAGGCGCGCCAGCGCGCCGAGTACCTGCAGCCGCAGCGCGGGTAGGCCGCCCGGCCCTCGCGACAGGAAGGAAGATGAGAAAGCGAACGGCGTGGGTCCTGGCCGCCGGCGTGGCGGCGGTGGCGATCGGGACGGCGGCGGTGGGGGCGCTCGCCCTCGTGCTGCGCGGCCGCGGCGCGCCCGCGCTGGGCGGATCGAACTACCTGGTCCTCAACCTGCACGAGGGCGTGCCGGAGGAGACCGTCTCCGAGCTGCCGCCCTTCTTCGAGCGCCAGCCGCCCACGCTGCGGACGCTGGTGGAGAGCATCGACCGCGCCGCGGGCGACTCGCGCGTGAAGGCGCTGGTGCTGCGCGTCAGCTTCCTGCCCGACGCGGGCTGGGGGAAGGTCCAGGAGCTGCGCGACGCGATCGTGCGCTTCCGGAAGTCCGGCAAGCCGTCCTACGCGCACCTCGAGTTCAGCGGCAACAAGGAGTACTACCTCGCCACCGCCTGCGAGAAGGTGTACGTGGTGCCGACCGCGCTGCTCGACGTCAGCGGCCTGGCGAGCGAGGTGACCTTCTTCCGCGGCACCCTGGACAAGCTCGGCGTGCAGGCGCAGTTCGAGGGCGTCGGCAGGTACAAGAACGCGCCGAACCAGTTCACGGAGACCGGCTTCACGAAGCCGCACCGCGAGCAGATGGAGGCGCTCGTGGACAGCCTCTACGCGCAGTACACCAGCGCGATCTCGGAGGCGCGCGGCAAGACGCCGGAGGAGACGCAGGCGGCGCTCGACGCCGGGCCCCACGACGGCGCCACCGCGCTCGCGGCCGGCCTGGTGGACGAGCTGATCTACGTGGACGAGCTGCAGGATCGGCTCGAGGACGCCGACGAGATCACGCCCGTGCGCTACACGAAGGCGGCCCGCCGCTTCGGCTTCGACGGGCGGCCCAAGCTGGCGCTGGTCTACGTGGTCGGCGAGATCCTCCCCGGCGAGAGCCAGGACAGCCCGTTCGGCGGGTCGTTCGCGGGCTCGGACACCGTCGCCCACGCGCTGCGCAGCGCACGCGAGGACGACGACGTCAAGGCGGTGATCCTGCGCGTGGACAGCCCCGGCGGGTCGGGCACCGCCTCGGACGTGATCTGGCGCGAGGTGGAGCTGACGAAGAAGAAGAAGCCGGTGATCGCCTCCATGGGCGACCTGGCCGCCTCGGGCGGCTACTACGTGGCCATGGGCAGCGACGCGATCGTGGCCCAGCCCGGCACCATCACCGGATCGATCGGCGTGTTCGGCGGCAAGTTCAGCCTGCACGGCCTCTACGACAAGATCGGCCTGCGCAAGGAGATCCTCAAGCGGGGGCTGCACGCGGACCTGTTCGACGAGTACCACGCGTGGACCGACGACGAGCGGGTGGTGGTCCGCCGCATGATGACCACGTTCTACACGCGCTTCGTGACCAAGGCCGCGGAGGGCCGGAAGAAGTCCTACGAGGAGATCGACGCGGTGGCCCAGGGCCGCGTCTGGACCGGCGAGGACGCGCTCGAGCACGGGCTCGTGGACAAGCTGGGGGGGTTCGACGTCGCGCTGAGCGTGGCCAAG
>DATBIZ010000635.1:0-10015 GCA_036556645.1 Vicinamibacteria bacterium
GCGTCTGCAGCTCGGTCTCCAGCTCGTCCGCGCGGGGCACCGCGACCAGCGACACGCGGTCGAGCAGCGGCCGGCCGCGCACGTGCGCGCCGAAGGCGGTCAGGGCGAGGCGGCGGCCGGGCACGTTCCCGGCCGGCGTGAACGGCCCCGCGGCCGATCCGGTGGCGGAGACGATCGCGGCCGACGGCGCGGCCAGGGGCGCCAGCGGCGCGGTCACGGGCTCGGGGAAGCGCAGCACGACCTCGGACGGCGACGCCGACAGCCCCGGCAGCTCGTCGGTGCGCTCGGCGCGGAACGCCGGGCCGCCGTCGAGCGTCTCCGCCAGGCGCTCCGCCGCGGCCGAGCCGCTGCGCAGGAACCGGCGCAGCGAGCGCGTCGCGTCCGTGCCGGTCACCGGCGTCGCGTCGTGGAACACCGCGTCCGGCGGCAGCCGGAGCACCCACTCGCGGCCGTCCGCGGCGCCCAGCCAGTCCCGCGCGAGCCCGCCGCGCGGCTCGCCGCTCGCGTCCAGGCGCAGCAGGCGCTCGTGCACGAGCAGCGCGATCAGCGACTCTCCCGACCCGCGCGGTACCCGCGGCTCGTGGCCGGGCGGCAGGGCCAGCGCGGCCACGGTCAGGTCGCCGCCGTAGCGGGGGCCGAGCGCCGCGCGCGCGGCGGGAGCGCCGAGCAGCGCGACCGCGGCGCCGAGCGCGAGCGTCCGCCGGGACGGTGCCGTCACCGCGCCGGCCGGGCCACGTCGAGCAGGTGCAGCCACGGGCGCCCGTCGGCGCCGTCCACCGCGACGGCCAGCCGCGCAACGTCCTCGCGTACGCGCGCCGCCACCGCGCGCACGGGCGCGCCCGTGGGACAGGTGGTCACCGGCGCCCCGGACGCCATCACGTCGAACACGACGACCGCGTCCTCGCGGTCGGGCGGAGAGGGCAGCGAGGCGGCGACATGGCCGGGCCACAGGGCGGCGAGCGTCGGTCCGGCCCGGAGGGGGGCCTCCGAGCCGCGCGCGTTCAGCAGCCGCCCCTCCGGATCCACCGCCACCAGCGGGCCGGCGCCGGCGGCCGCGAGGTCGAGGAACGGTCCCGCGCCCAGGCCCTCGACGTCCGCCTCGACCAGGTTCGTGCCGGCGCGGAAGCGCAGGCCGCGCGCGGCGCCGGGGAAGGGAAGGGCCTCGGCGCGCTCGCGCTCGCTGAGCTGCGCGCCCTCGATCGCGAACAGCACCGCCTGCGGGCTGCGGCTCGTCATCGCCCACACGGCCGCGTCGCTCTCGGAGGCCTGCAGCACGCCCCCGGGCGCACGCACGATCGAGAGCGGCCCCGGCAGTGGCCGCCGGCTCAGCACCGCGACCTCGCCCGCCCCGACCGCCACCAGCGCGATCTCGGCGCCGTCGAGCACGATCAGCCGGTCGGCGCCGACGAACGCGAGGTCCAGCGCGCGCACCGGGAGCGGGCGCGGCGGCGCCGCGGGCACGCACGCTCCGGGCGAGGGTCCCGCGGCGAGGGCGCCGCGGGAAGCGAGAACGGCGGCGGTCAGCAGGAAGAGGGGGGCACGGCCGCGGGCCACGGCGAAAGGATAACGTGGATTATGCTTGGGGCCATGACGCTGGTGGATCGCATCAACGAGGACCTCAAGGCGTCCATGAAGGCGCAGGACGCGCCGCGCACCGGCGTGCTGCGCATGGCCAAGGCCGCGCTGATGAACCGCGAGATCGACAAGAAGGCTCCGCTGGCCGACGACGAGGCGGTCAAGGTGCTGCAGGGCCTGGTGCGGCAGCGCGAGGATTCCGTGTTCCAGTTCCGCAAGGCGAACCGCCCGGAGCTGGTGCGCAAGGAAGAGGCCGAGATCGAGGTGCTGAAGAGCTACCTCCCGGCCGAGGCGAGCGACGAGGACATCGATTCGGCGGTGAAGAAGGCGGTGGCGGAGACGGGCGCCACCTCGCCCAAGGACATGGGCCGCGTGATGAAGGCGGCCCTGGCGGCGCTCGCGGCCGCCGGCCGTCCCGCGGACGGGAAGAAGGTGAACGAGGCGGTCCGTCGCCGCCTGGGAGGCTGAGGCCGCTTGCGCGAGGTCGTGCGCAAGGTGGGCCAACGCTTCATGGCCGGCTTCCAGGGCCACACCGCGTCTCCGGAGATCCGGATGCTGATCCGCGACTTCGGAGTGGGGCACGTGGTGCTCTTCGCGCGAAACGTGGACGAGCCCGAGCAGGTGGCGGACCTCGTCCGCGAACTGCAGTCGATCGCGCGCGACGCCGGCCACGTCGAGCCGCTGATGCTGGCCGCCGACCAGGAGGGCGGCCGCGTGGCGCGCATGCGTGAACCCTGGACCGTGTGGCCGCCCCAGCGCAGCGTGGGCCGCGCCGGCTCCGAGGAGCTGGCGCGGCGCCGCGGCGCCGCCCTCGCCGCCGAGCTCTCCGCCTGTGGGGTGAAGCTGGACTTCGCGCCGGTGGTGGACCTCGACACGAACCCGAAGAGCCCGGTGATCGGCGACCGCGCGTTCGGCGACGACCCGGACCTGGTGGCGCGCCTCGCCGTGGCGCTGATCCGCGGCCTGCAGGAGAACGGCGTGGCCGCGTGCGCCAAGCACTTCCTGGCCCAGGGCGACACCGACCTCGACCCCCACCTCGACCTGCCCAGCGTGCACCACCCGCGCTCGCGGCTCGAGGAGCGCGAGATGCGGCCGTTCGCGGCCGCGGTGAAGGCCGGGGTCGAGGGCGTGATGACCGCGCACACCGTGCTCACCGACCTCGACCAGACGCTGCCGCCGACGCTCTCGCCGCGGATCGTGAAGGAGTACGTCCGCGGCAAGCTCGCCTTCGAGGGCGTGGTGTTCTCGGACGACATGGAGATGCACGCGGTGGCCAAGCGGTGGGCCCCCTCGGAGTCGGCGGTGCTGGCCGCGAAGGCCGGCTGCGACGTGATCGAGTACTGCGCCGATCACGAGCAGCAGGTCGGCGCGCTCGAAGGCCTGATCCGCGCGGTGGAGGCCGAGGAGATCGGCTGGACCGACCTCGACGAGGCGGTCCAGCGCGTGCGGCAACTGAAGCGGCGCTACCTGCTGCCCTACCGTGATCCGGACCCCCGGCAGGCGCGCGCGGCGGCGGGCGCGCCGGAGCATCGGGTGGTGGCCGCGGAGATCGAGCGGCTCGGGGCGGCCGGCTGATGGACCTCGGGCTGAAGGGACGAGCGGCGGCGGTGGCCGCGGCCGCGCGCGGGCTCGGACGCGCCACGGCACGCGCGCTGGCCGCGGAAGGGGCATCGGTCGCCCTCTGCGGGCGCGACCGCGCGCGCATCGAGGAGGCCGCGCGGGCGATCGCCGACCAGACCGGCGCGCGCACGCTGGCGGTGGCGGCCGACGTGGGCCGCGCGGACGACTGCCGCCGCTTCGTCGAGGAAGCCGCGGCGGCGTTCGGGCGCCTGGACGTGCTGGTGACCAACACCGGCGGCCCCCGCCCCGGCACGTTCGCCGCGGCCACCGACCAGGCCTGGGAGGAGGCGTACCGGGTCACGCTGGCCAACGTCGTCCACCTGGTGCGCGCGGCCGTCCCCCACATGCGCCGGAACCGCTGGGGCCGCATCGTCAACATCGCGTCGCTGTCGGCGAAGCAGCCGATCGACGGCCTGATCCTCTCGAACGCGTTCCGGCCGGCGATCGTGGGCCTGGCCAAGACGCTCGCGAGCGAGCTCGGACGCGACGGCATCCTCGTGAACACGGTCTGCCCCGGCTACACCCGGACGGACCGGCTCGACGAGGTCGCGCGCGCGCGGGCGGAGAAGGCCGGCACCACGCCCGCGCAGGTGCTCGCGGAGCTCGCGGCGGCGGCGCCGCTGGGCCGCATCGCGGAGCCCGACGAGCTGGCCGCGGTGGTCGCGTTCCTCTGCTCCGAGCGCGCCTCCTACGTCACGGGCGCGACGCTGCAGGTGGACGGCGGCGCATACCGCGGCCTGCAGTGAACGCCTGGACGCGCCCGCGGGCGCTGCGGCCGGGCGACCTCGTCGGCGTCTGCGCGCCCGCCGGGGCCATCGATCCCGGCCGGCTGGAGCGGGGGGTGGCCGCCCTGGAGGCGCTCGGCTACCGCGTGCGGGTGACGCCTGCCGCCGCCGGCCGGTTCCGCTTCAACTCCGGCACGCCGGAGGAGCGGCTGGCCGACCTGATGTCGCTGCTCGAGGACGACGAGGTGGCCGCGATCGTGTCCGCGCGCGGCGGCGCGGGCAGCGGATGGCTGATGCCGCACGTCGGCGAGGAGCTGCTGCGCGCGCACCCGAAGGCCATCGTCGGCTACAGCGACCTGACGTTCCTGCACCTGCGCTGCAACCGCGCCCGGCTCGTCAGCTTCCACGGCCCGATGGTCGCCTGGGAGCTGGCCACGGGGCACTACGACCGCGCGAGCCTCGTCTGGGCGCTCACCGGACAGGGCACGCCCTACGCGAGCGAGCCGGGCGAGCTGGAGATCCTGCGGCCGGGCCAGGCCAAGGGCCGGCTACGCGGCGGCTGCCTCTCGATCCTCGCCGCCGCCGCCGGAACGCCGTGGGCGCTGACGACGGAGGGCGAGGACACTATCCTGTTTCTGGAGGATGTGGATGAGCGCCCGTTCCGGATCGACCGGATGTTGATGCAGCTCCGCCAGTCGGGCGCGCTCGACGGCGTGCGCGGGATCGTGTTCGGCGACATGAAGGGCTGCTCGCCGCGGCTCGACGCCGGCTACGGCCTCGAGGACGTGCTGCGGGGGGCGCTGGACGGGCTCGACGTGCCGATCGCGCTCGGCGTGTCGAGCGGGCACACCGCGAGCCCGAACGTCACGCTCCCCCTGGGCGTGCAGGCGCGGCTGGTCTGCGGCGCGGACGCGCGGTTCGAGCTGCTGGAGGCGGCGGTCACATGAAGGTGCACCTCTCCGGCATCGCGGGCACCGCGATGGCCTCGCTGGCCGGGCTGCTGGCCGCGCGCAAGCACGCGGTCTCCGGCTCGGACCAGGACGTCTACCCGCCGATGTCCACCCAGCTCGAGGCGCTGGGCATCGCGATCCGCTCGCCCTACCGCGAGGAGAACGTGCCGGCGGACGCCGACCTGGTGGTGCTCGGCAACGCGCTCTCGCGCGGCAACCCCGAGGTCGAGATCGTGCTCGACCGCAAGCAGCGCATGAGCAGCATGCCCGCGCTCCTGGCGGAGGAGTTCCTCCGCGGGCACACCTGCATCGTGGTGGCGGGCACGCACGGCAAGACGACCACCACCAGCCTCACCTCGTACCTGCTGCATGGGGCCGGCAAGGACCCCTCGTTCCTGGTCGGAGGCGTGCCCGTGGACTTCGAGCGCAGCTACCGCCTGGGCGGGGGAGAGCACTTCGTGGTCGAGGGCGACGAATACGACTCCGCCTTCTTCGACAAGCGGCCGAAGTTCGTCCACTACATGCCCGACGTCGCGATCATCGGCAACGTCGAATACGACCATGCCGACATCTACCCGGACCTGGCCGCGGTCCAGCGGGCGTTCACGCACCTGCTCAACCTGGTGCCGCGGCGCGGGGTCGTGATCGCGGGGCTCGAGACGCCCGCGCTGCGCGAGCTGCTCCCGCGGGCCAAGTCGCCGGTGCAGACCTTCGGGCTGAGCCCCGAGGCGGACTGGCGCGCGGTGGACGTACGACCCGCCGCCGACGGCTGGCACTTCCGCCTGCTGCGCCAGGGCAAGGACGAGGGCGAGTTCACGCTGTCGTCGCCGGGCGAGCACAACCTGCGCAACGCGCTGGCGGCGGTGGCGGCCTGCCACGCGGTCGGCGTGCCGCCGGCGGCCCTGCGCGAGGCGCTCGCCCGCTTCGGGGGGGTCAAGCGCCGGCTCGAGGTGCGCGGCCGCGCGCGCGGCATCGTCGTGTACGACGACTTCGCGCACCACCCGACCGCGGTGCGCGAGACCCTGAAGGCGCTGCGCACGCTCGTCTCCGCCGGCAACCACGGCCGCCTGGTCGCGGTCTTCGAGCCGCGCTCCTACACGTCGCGCACGCGCGTCTTCCAGGACGAGTTCGCACGCGCCTTCCAGGACGCCGACCGCGTGATCGTCGCCGCCGCCTACCTGCCGGCCAAGGTCCCCGAGGGCCAGCGCCTCTCCGAGGCCGAGCTGGTGCAGGCGATCGCCGAGCTGGGCAAGGACGCGCGGCTGATCCCGGCCGTGGATGACATCGTGGCCCACCTCGCCCGCGAGCTGCGCGAGGGCGACCGCGTCGCGATCATGTCGAACGGCGGGTTCGGCGGCATCCACACCAAGCTGCTGACCGCGCTCGGCGGGTAGGGAGAGCGTCGGCGGCGCTCAGGGCACCCGTACGCGCGCGATCCACCCGCTCTCCAGGCCGCCCAGGTAGAGGTGCCCGGCGTGCTCGACGGCGTTGGTCACGAAGGCCGCGGCGGCGCCGCTCGGGTCGTGCAGGTCATGGACGACGCGGCCGTCCTCGCCGAGGCCGAGCACGCGGCCATACGCCTTCGGTCCCGGCCGCAGCGCGTCGGGGAGGCGCAGCAGCGCGGTCTTCAGCCGGGGATGGGGGTGGACCCGGTCGAGCAGCGCGTTGCGTGGCGAGACGAGCGCCACCCAGAACCGGCCGTCCCTGCCGCGGGTGACGCCGTCCGGGAAGCCCGGGAGGTTGTCCGCGAACACGTCGCAGCGTCCGGCGCGGTCGCCGCGCAGCCAGCAGCGCTGCACCCGGTAGCGCGCCGTCTCCGCGACCAGCACGGAGCGTTCGTCGCGGTCGAGCGCCACGCCGTTCGCGAAGGCGAGCCGGCCGTGGAGCAGCCGTACCCCGGTCCCCGCCTGCCAGGAGAAGAGGCGTCCGGTCGGATATTGCTCGACGACGTCGCGCGCCGCGTCGCCGAGGCCGACCCGCGTGGACGCGTCGGTGAAGTAGACGGTCCCGTCGGCGGCGACGTCGAGGTCGTCGGTGAGCCGGAAGGGCCGGTGGCCGTGCTCGCGCACGAGGACCTCGACGCTGCCGTCGCGGCCCATCGCGAGCAGCCCGCGTGCCGCGTCGGCGACGTACAGCCGTCCGTCGCCGCCGAACCGCAGGCCGAGCGGCCGCCCGCCCGTACGCGCGACCGTGTCCAGGGACCCGTCCGGCCGCCGCCGCAGGATGCGGCCGTCCGCCACGCCGGTGTAGAGCGCGCCGTCGGGGCCGAACGCCACGTCTTCGGGCCCGTGCGCGCCGCCGAGCGGGATCCGCTCGGCGCCGGCGAGGGCTTCGTTGCGCGGACCGGGGACGTCCGCCAGGGGCGACGGATGCCAGGCGGCGGGGGGCTCGGCGGCCGGCCACGCGAAGTACGGCGGCAGCGCGAGCGCGACCGCGGCGACGACCAGCAGCGCCGCGCGAACGCCCGCCTGCCTCATCGCGCGAGAGTATAGCCACGGCGGCGGTCCGGTGGCGCCCGCAAGTTGTTTCGTGGTATAGACCCGGAGCGCCGGACATGAGCGACGCGCGCTCGCGACGACTGTGACGGCGGCCGAAAGCGTCACGAGTCGCCTCCCTCCCCAAGGTGGCGACGGTACCCTGCTCGCGCGGAACTGACGAGGATGCTCCTGCAAGGAGGAATGCGATGAAGCGGCTGTTCCTGTTGCTCGCCGGTTGGGCGGTGCTCGCCGCACCGGCGGTGGCCCAGGAGACGGCGGCTCCACCGGCCCCGCCGGCCGAGGAGACGACCGCGACCGAAGACGACGTCATCCGCCGCGGCGAGGAGATCGTCGTCTCCGCCTCGAAGGTCGAGACGACCATCGTGAACGCGCCGGCCACCATGAGCGTGATCTCGGAGGAGACGATCCTCAACTCTCCCGCGCAGAACTACGGCGACCTGCTGCGCTCGGTGCCGGGGCTCAACGTGGTGCAGATGTCCGCGCGCGACATCAACGTGAACAGCCGGCAGGCGTCGGGCACGCTCTCCGCCTCGCAGCTCGTGGTGGTGGACGGCCGGTCGATCTACCTCGACTTCTACGGGTTCACGCTCTGGGACTGGATCCCCTCGAACCCGGAGGACATCAAGCAGATCGAGGTCGTGCGCGGGCCGGCCTCGGCGGTCTGGGGCGCGAACGCGCTGACCGGGGTGATCAACATCATCACCAAGTCGCCCCGCGAGATCGCCTGCGCGGCGGGCGAGGCGCCGCCCTGCAGCGGCTTCCGGCTCGGCCTGACCGGCGGGCTCTTCGACCGCGAGGCCGGCTCGACCGTGAACGACGACAGCGGGAAGACCGGCGGCACGTCGCTGACGTTCGTGTCCGCGCCCAACGACCGCTGGTCGTTCAAGCTCAGCGGGGGCTACTACTACTCCGACCCGTACCCGCGGCCGACCGGCACCATCCCGCGCACCACGCACCCGCTGAACCCGAGCCTCGCGGTGGGCGGAGCGGTGTACCCGGCGGACCGTGATCCGACCGTGCAGGGCGAGCGGGTGTTCCGCAACACCTCGACCAGCCAGCCCAAGGTGGACGTGCGCGTGGACCAGGAGATGGGCAACGGCGGGCGCATGACCTACGCCGGCGGCTACGCGGGCACGGACGGGCTCATCCACACCGGCATCGGCCCCTTCGACATCCAGAGCGGATCGAACATGTCGTACGGGAAGATCCAGTACGGGAAGAACGCGCTGCGCATCGGCGTCTTCGCCAACTTCGTGGACGCGGACGCGCCCAGCCTGCTGCTGCCCGACCCGACCGGCCGCCCGGTGAACCTCACGTTCAAGACGCAGACCTACGACTTCGAGGTCGGCCACTCCACCGTGCTCGGCGGCAAGCACATCCTCACCTACGGCGGCAACGCGCGCCGCAACAACTTCGACACGAGCCTGACCCCGAACGCCGAGGACCGCACCGAGCTCGGCGCCTACTTCCAGGAGGAGCTGTTCGTGGAGAAGTTCCGCCTGGCCGTGGGCGCGCGCGTGGACAAGTTCGGCAACCTCGACGACCCGGTGTTCTCGCCGCGCATCACCGCGATCTTCAAGCCGCACCAGGCCCACGCGTTCCGCCTCGGCTACAGCCGCGCCTTCCAGTCGCCGTCGTCGGTGAACAACTTCCTCGACCAGCCGATCATCGGCACGGTGGTGGACCTGCGCGCGCTCACCCCCGCGCTGCCGCTGCTCGGGCCGGCGGGGGGGCTCATCCAGCCGCTGGTGGTGCGGCCGTGGCCGCTCATCGTGAACAACGTGGGCAACCCGAACCTGAAGGAGCAGTCGCTCGACGCCTACGAGCTGGCCTATACCGGCACCATCGCGGGCCGCACCACCATCGGCATCGCGCTGTACCAGAACGACACCAACGACAGCATCAACTTCGTGAGCCTGATCGACAACCCGACGTTCCCGGGCTTCACGCTCTACTCGGCCGCCGACCCGCCGCCGGGGGTGACCGGCCAGCAGCTCACGATCATCAACGGCCTGCTGCGCGCGGTCGGCCGGCCCGCGCTCGCGCTGCCGAAGAACGGGGGCACCTACCTGAACCTGGGGCCGATCCGCAACCGCGGGGTGGAGCTGTCGCTCGACCACTCGTTCACGAACCAGCTCACCGGCTCGATCAACTACTCGCACCAGACCGACCCCGACCCGCTCACGCCCGACTCCGGCCAGCTCCCGTATCCCTTCACGGAGATCAACCTGCCGCCGCAGAACCGCGTCAACGCGGCGCTCAACTACAGCGGCCGGCGGTTCGTGGGGATGGTCTCCCTCAACTACGCGGACGAGGCGTTCTGGACCGACGTGCTCGACGGCACCTACAACGGCTTCACGGACGCCTACACGATGCTCAACGCCACGGTCGGGGTGAAGTGGGCGGAGGGCCGCGTCACCACGTCGTTGAAGGGGACGAACCTGACCAACGACGACATCCAGCAGCACGTGTTCGGCGACATCCTGAAGCGCTCGGTGATGGCCGAGATCCGGTTCCTGTTCTAGCCGATGCGCACCGCGAGCTGGGTGCTGCTGGCGGTGGCGGGCGCGCTCGTGCTGCTGGGCGGGCTCGCCTCCACCTTCGTCGCGTATTCGGGCGCGGAGGACAACCTGCTGCCCGGCGGCCC
>DATBIZ010000636.1:0-3476 GCA_036556645.1 Vicinamibacteria bacterium
CAGCTACCTCGACCGCCGCCCTCTCTGCTCCGGAATCACAGGAGGGAACGACTCGGGCGGCCGTTAGGGCTTGACCGGTCGTCCCATATCAGTTCCCGCCGCGTCCGCGGGCCAAGCGTGAGGGCGTCACGGTCTCGGTCCTCGGGGTTCGGTTCCGGGTTCGGGTTCGGGTTCGGGTTCGGGTTCGGGTTCGGGTTCCGGTTCGGGTTCGGGTTCGGTACCGGCACGGTTACGGGTACGGTTCCGCTTTCGAAACCGTGATCCGTACCCGAGCCGGTGCCCGTACCCGAGGCCGGAAACCGTATCCGTAACCGTGTCCGAAACCGGGTCCGAAACCGATCGCGAAACCGATTCCGAGACCGAAGGCGGGGTGCGCGCGTCACACGCGCACGGCGCTACAATAGCCACGGAGAACAGCCGTGATCCCCGTCGAAGAGGCGCTCGCGATCGTCCTCGCCCACACGCCGGCGCTCGGCGCGGAGGAGACGCTGCTGACCGAGGCGCTCGGCCGCGTGCTGGCCGAGCCCGTGCGCGCCGACCAGGACATGCCGCCCTTCGACCGCTCGGCCATGGACGGCTACGCGGTGCGCGCCGCGGACGTCACGCACGCGCCGGTCACGCTCGACGTGGCGGCGCAGGTGCGCGCCGGCCAGTTCCCGACGGAGACGTTGCGGCCCGGGCAGGCGGTCCAGGTGATGACCGGCGCGCCGGTCCCGCAGGGCGCCACGGCCGTGCAGCCGGTGGAGAAGACGCGCGCGCTGGCGGGAGGCCGGCGCGTCGAGGTGCTCGAGCGCGTGGAGACGGGCGCCCACATCTCCCGCCAGGGCGCGGAGGTGCGCGCGGGCGACGTCGTGCTCGAAGCCGGCGAGACCATCACGCCCTCGTCGGTGGCCGTGCTGGCCGCGGTCGGCAAGGGACGCGTGCGCGTGGGGCGGCGGCCGGCGGTCTCGGTGCTCGTCACCGGCGACGAGCTCGTGGACGTTTGGGACCAGCCGGGCCGCGGCCGCATCCGCAACAGCAACGGCTACGCGCTGCAGGCCCAGGCCGCGTGGGCGGGCGCGG
The DNA here is from genome assembly GCA_036556645.1 of Vicinamibacteria bacterium. Lineage (GTDB taxonomy): Bacteria > Acidobacteriota > Vicinamibacteria > Fen-336 > Fen-336 > DATKEG01. The sequence goes on from DATBIZ010000636.1 coordinate 1,063, forward strand.
CCGTGCGCTCGCTCGGGGTGGTGCCCGACCAGGCCGACCGCATCGCGCAGGGCGTGCGCGAGGGATTCGCGGCGGACGTGCTGCTGATCTCCGGCGGCGTGTCCGAAGGCGTCGCCGACCTGGTCGAGGAGGTGCTGGCGCGGTTCGACGTCGGGCTGCTGTTCACGAAGGTGGCGATCAAGCCCGGCGCGCCGCTGGTGTTCGGCCGCCGCGGCGACAAGCTCGTCTTCGGCCTGCCCGGCAACCCGGTATCGGCCCAGGTCACCTTCGACGTGTTCGTCCGCCCGGCGCTGCTGCGCATGCAGGGCGCGCGGGTGGTCAGCCGGCCGGTGGTGCCGGTGGAGCTGGCGGAACCGGCGCAGAACCGGTCGGGGCGGACCTACCACCTTCCCGCCCGCGTGCGCGCCGAGGGTGGACGGCTCCTCGCGCGGCCGGTGCGCACGCAGGGCTCGGCGGACATCGTGGCGCACGCCCGCGCCAACGCGCTGGTGATCCTCGATGCCGGGCGCCGCCGCGCCGAGCCCGGGGAGCGCGCGGACGCGCTCCTGCTCGGCAGCTTCCTGGAGCGCGACGGCGGCGCCTGAGCGCCGCCGCTCCCGCGCCGGTCCGCGCGCGCCCGGGCGCCGGCTCTCCCATCTCGACGCCTCCGGCGCGGCGCGCATGGTGGACGTCTCGGAGAAGCCGCCCACCGCGCGCGAGGCGGTGGCGCGCGGGCGGATCCTGGTGTCGCCGGCCGCGATGCGCCTCGCGCGCGGCGGCCGGCTGAAGAAGGGCGGCGTGGTCGAGGTCGCGCGCCTGGCCGGGGTGATGGCGGCCAAGCGGACCGCGGAGGCGATCCCGCTCTGCCACCCCCTGGGGCTCACCCACGTGGACGTGGACGTCACGCCGCGCCGCCACGGGTTCGACCTCGAGGCCCGCGTGCGCACGCTCGCGCCCACGGGCGCCGAGATGGAGGCCCTGCACGCGGTGGCGGTCGCGGCCCTGACCGTCTACGACATGGTCAAGGCCGCCGACAAGGGGATGACGATCACGGACGTCCGCCTCGTCCGCAAGACGGGCGGCAAGGGCGGTGAGTATCGCCGCCCCTGACCCATGCCCCGGCGGCCTGCTCCCGCTCCGGGGGATCGCGAGGGCCGCCGCCGCGCTCGCCGTCGCCGCCACCGCCTGCTCGCCCGCGCCACGCGCCGCCCGGAACGTCGTGCTGGTCACCATCGACACGTTGCGCGCCGACCGCGTGGGCGTGTACGGCGGCCCCCGCGACACCACGCCGCACCTGGACCGCATCGCGCGCGAGGGCGCCTACGCGGCGAGCGCGACCGCGCACGTGCCGCTGACGCGGCCCTCGCACGCCACGCTCTTCAGCGGCCTGCTGCCCTGGCAGCACGGCGTGCGGGACAACATCTCCCCGGGCGAGCTGCCGCCGGCGCCGCTGCTCGCGGAGGTTCTGAAGGCCGAGGGCTTCGCCACGGGCGCGTTCGTGTCCGCCGTGGTGCTCGCGCCGCACGCCGGGCTCGGGCGCGGGTTCGACGTGTTCTCGGACGACATGCCGGCGGCCGAAGGCGCCGCCTTCGTGAACACGCTGCAGCGCCGCGGCGACCACACGCTCGGCGAGGCGCTGCGCTGGATCGAGGAGCATCACGCCCGCGGCCGCCTGTTCGCCTGGCTCCACCTGTACGACCCGCACGACCCGTACGAGCCGCCGGAGCCCTGGGCGTCGCGCTTCGCGGGCCGCGCCTACGACGGGGAAGTCGCCTTCGCCGACGAGCTGGTGGGCCGCCTGGACGCGGCGCTCGCGCGGCTCGGCCGTCGCGAGGACACGCTGCTCGTGGTCACCTCCGACCACGGTGAAGGCCTGGGCGAGCACGGCGAGACGCTCCACGGCTTCTTCGTCTACCAGACGACGCTGGCGGTGCCGCTGATCGTGCGCGGCCCGGGCGTGAAGGCGGGCGCGCGGCTGGGCCTGACCACCGGGCTGGTGGACCTCTACCGCACCGTGCTGGACCTCGCCGGGGTGGCGGTGCCCGCGACGAGCTCCGCCGGCGGCCGCAGCCTCGCCGCGGCGCTGCGTGGCGGCGCGGAGCCGCCGGAGGCGGCGGTCTACGCCGAGTCGCTGGTCCCGCTGCTGCACTTCGGCTGGAGCGACCTGCGCGTGCTGCGCGAGGGCCGGTGGAAGTACGTGCAGGCGCCCCGGGCCGAGCTGTTCGACCTGGCCGCCGACCCCGGCGAGAGCCGCAACCTGGCGGCGGCCGAGCCCGCGCGCGCGGCGGCGTTCCAGCGGGCGCTCGCGCGGCTGCTCGCCGAGGAGCGGCAGGTCGCGTCCGCCGGCGGCGGGTCGGTGCCGCTCGACCTGCTCGAGAAGCTCGGCGCCCTCGGCTACGTGGGCGGGCTGACGCCGGCGCAGACCTCGACCCCCG
>DATBIZ010000637.1:0-6843 GCA_036556645.1 Vicinamibacteria bacterium
CCGCCGCGGGAGGCCCGTGACCGGATCAGCGTGGGTGCCCCGTCCGAGCTGCGGCAGGAACGCTTGCTGCTCGAGCGCGACCGCGACCTCTCCTCGGCCCCGGCTGCGCCGGGCCGGCCCGGTCCGCCCGCCTCCCCGACCCCGGCCGCCGAGGCCCGCGCCGACGCCGCCGGAGAGGCGCAGGGGGCCGCCACCCCGCCGGCCGCCGGCCGCGGCGACGGCCCGCTGGTCGCCCCGCGCACGGGCGAGCGCTCGATCACGTCCTCGCTGCGCAACCTCGAGCAGCGCCTGGGCCAGATGGGGGGCGCGGGCCTGTCGGGTGCCGCCGGCCAGCAGATGGGACCGCTCTTCTTCGACCCCGAGGGTGCCGACTTCACGGCCTGGATCAACCACTTCAAGAACGAGGTCTACCGGAACTGGATCGTGCCCCAGGCCGCCCTGTTCGGCGCGGTCCGCGGCCACGTGGACTTCTCCTTCACCGTCGAGCGCGACGGGACGATCGCCGAGGTCCGCCTCCTGAAGACGTCCGGCACGCAAGCGCTCGACCGGGCCGCGGCCAACGCGCTCTTCGGCGCGCGGCTGCTGGCCCTGCCCTCGGACTTCGGGCCGGCGCGGGTGACCATGCAGATCTCGTTCTTCTACGGGGCGGAGCGCTCGTGAGGCGCTTCGCGGCCCGCACGCCCGCCGGCACCGTCTTCGCCGCCTCGATCGCGGTGACGATGGGCCTGGCCGGAAGCTGCCGCACGCTGCCGAAGGGCCAGATCCCCGCCCTCTCCGTCCCGTCCACCGCCGGCGCCTCCGCGCAGCCCGAGGACGCGCTCGTGCAGCCGATCGTCCGGGTCGGCATCCTCCCCGAGGTGCCGCGCGTGTCGATCGGGGCCGACGGCGGCCTGATCCTGCGGACGCCCGACGGCGCCCTCCGGCCGATGCCCCGGGCGACCTTCGTCGGCGTCGCCCCCGGCGGCACGCCGGCGCAGTTCCGGGTCCAGGTCGCGAGCCTGACCGACGAGGGCGCCGCGCGGGGCGTGGCCGAGCGGGCCCAGCGCCTCTCCGGCCTCGAGCCGCAGGTGCGCTGGAGCGAGGAGACTCGCACGCACCAGGTGCGCCTGGGCAGCTTCGCCACCCGCGAGGAGGCGCAGGCGCTGGTGGCGCACCTCGAGCAGGGCGGCCTGCGCGGCGGGTGGATCGTCGAGGAGCCCGCGGTGCCCGGGGTGGCGCGCGTGAAGCTCCTCGAGACCGGTGAGGAGCTGCCGTCGGCCGACCTGGTGGCGGCCCGCACCGGCGACTTCCTCGCCGCCGACGACGTCCGCTACCGCGGGTTCCTCCGCGTCCGGGCCGGCGACGGCGGGACCGTGACCGTGATCAACGTGCTCAACCTCGAGGACTACGTGCGTGGGGTGGTCCCGAACGAGCTCTCCCCGGTGGTGTTCCCCCAGATCGAGGCGCTCAAGGCCCAGGCGGTGGCCGCGCGCACGTACACGCTCCGGAACATGGGCCTCTACGCGGGCCGGGGCTACGACATCTGCGCCACGCCGGCCTGCCAGATGTACCGGGGCCAGTCCAGCGAGCACCCGCTCTCGACGCAGGCGGTGGAGGACACGGCCGGCGTCGTCGGCGCCTACGGCGGCGGGCTGATCAACGCGCTGTACACCTCGACCTGCGGCGGGCATACCGAGGACGTCGAGAACATCTTCGAGGGCAACGGCGAGCCGGCCCCGTACCTGCGCGGGGTGGCCTGCGTGCCGGAGCAGGGGGCGTGGACGACGATCCGCACCGCCCGCGCGCCGGTCTCGCTCGGCGAGCCGGAGCGGCTCGGCCGCGACGCCGCGCTGCTGGTCTCGCTGGGCGTGCTGGAGCCGCGGCACTACTCGCGTGCGGCGCTCGCCGGCGCCGCCACCGCGGACGAGCTGAAGGCCTGGGTCTCGCGGCTGGTCACGGCGCTCCATCGCCAGCCGTGCCCCGGCGCCTCCGAGGGCGCGCTCCCGCGGCGCGGCGCCTTCTTCCGGGACCTGGTCGCGTCCGTGTGCTGGAACGAGCGGGCGGCGCGCCTGCTCGCCCCCGGCGACCGCGACTACCTGCTGCAGGTCGAGGACCGCGACGCGCTCGCCGACGAGGAGCGCACCGCCGCGGCGCTGCTCGTCCAGGAAGGGATCCTGGCGCCGTTCCCCGACAACACGCTCCGCCCGGATGCCGCGCTCCTGCGCGCCGACGCGGTCACGCTGCTGGCGGAGACGGCGGTCCGCGCCGGAGCGCCGGCCCTGCAGTCGGCCACGCTGCGCGAGGCGCGCGCCGGACGGCTGACCATCGAGCGCGAAGAGGTCCCGCCCGAGGAGCTGCCGCTCGACCCCGGCCTGCGGCTCTTCCGCGCGCTCGACGGCAACCGGATGGGCGCCTCCGAGCTGCACCTGATCTCGGGCGAGCGGGTGCGCTACGTCCTGCAGGAGGGCCGCGTCGGGTTCCTGGAGGCCGAGCAGAGCCGGCTGGGCGCGACCAACGACCGCAGCTCGCGCGTCTTCCGCTGGGAAGTGCGCCTGACGCCCGACGAGCTCTCCCGCGCGATCGCGCGCTACGGCTCGGTCGGCACCGTGCGCGACGTGAAGCCGCTGCGCGTCGGCGTCTCGGGCCGGGTGGTCGAAGCCGCCATCCTCGGCACCGACGGCGAGCTGATGCTGAAGGGCCTCCAGGTGCGCTGGGGCCTCGGCCTCCGCGAGAACCTGTTCGTCATCGACCGCGAGCGCGCGCCCGACGGCCACGTGGCGCGCTTCATCTTCACCGGGAAGGGCTGGGGCCACGGCGTCGGCCTGTGCCAGGTGGGGGCGTCCGGGATGGCGCAGCAGGGGGCGTCGTTCGAGCAGATTCTCAGCCATTACTACCGTGGCGTGAGGATTCGCAAGACGTCTTAGCGTCGGCGCGGCGGGGAGCGTCGCGGCAGGGGAGCAGCGTCGCTGCCGCGAGTAGCAACCATCTTTGACACCCGCCCCCCCCTCCCGTAAAATCCGCAGCGCGTAGGAGTTGATGGCCGCGACACTCTCGACTCGCTTCGAGGCATTCACGGTTCCCGGCGGTCTGAAGGGTCAGATCGCCGATATGCCCGTGCCCGAAATCCTCCAGCACCTGAGCCTTACCCGCGCGACCGGCATCCTCACGCTCGTGTCGGGCGGAGCCCGCAAAGCGCTTTACATGAACGAGGGACGCGTCGTCTTCGCCTCCAGCAACCTCCCCCACGACCGCCTGGGCGAGCTGCTCATCCGCGAGGGCAAGATCACGGTCGAGGACTACGAGGCCTCCATCCGCGCGCTCTCGAAGGGCAAGCGGCAGGGCAAGGTGCTCGTCGAGATGGGCGCGCTGACGCCGAAGGACCTCTGGGAAGGGGTGCAGCTCCAGGTCCGCGAGATCGTCTACAGCATCTTTCCGTGGGAAGACGGCACGTTCCACTTCGAGGAGTCCTCGCTCCCCGAGAAGGAGCGGATCACCGTCGACCTCGACATCGTGGACCTGGTCCTGGTGGGACTGCGCCGCGTGCCCTCCACGGGCCGCATCCAGAGCCGCTACCCGGAGCCCGACCTGGTCCTGGAGACGACCTCGGGGCCCGGCGGACCCGCGCTCGAGCCTTACGAGCACCACGTCCGCAACCTGATCGACGGCGAGCGCAGCGTGCTCGACATCTGCCGCGAGAGCGAGATCGGCGACAACGAAACGCTGAAGGTGCTCTACACCCTGGTGGCCAGCGGGCTCGCGCGCGTGAAGGGGAAGAAGGTCCGCGCGCTCGACCAGGACTTCGTGCCCGAGGACACGCTGGTCGCGGTGATCAACTCCTTCAACCAGATGTACGGCTACATCTTCCGCTACATGGTGCGCGAGGTCGGGCCGATCGCGGAGAACGTGCTCGAGAAGTACCTGGGCGGCCTGCGCGAGTCGCGCAAGGACGTGTTCGCGGGGGCGAAGCTGCAGAAGGACGGCACGCTCGACCCCGCCTCCGTCGAGCGGAACCTGAACAAGCTGCCCGAGGACGAGCGGCGGCCCACGCTGGTGGACGCGCTCAACGAGCTGCTCTACGCCGAGCTGCTGGCCGTGAAGCGCACCCTGGGCGCGGACCACGAGGCCTCGATCGTGCGCGCCTTCCGCGAGCGCTGAGCCCGCCCAGATCCTTGACGTTCCCGTGACGAGGCAGCAGATCAAGGGCGCGGTGATCGTCCTCGGCCTGCTGCTGCTCTTTACTGCGTGGAAGCTGTTTCGGCTCCGCTCCTGATCGGGATCGTCGGGCCCACCGCCTCGGGCAAGAGCGCGCTCGGCCTGCGGCTGGCGCGGGCGGCCGGCGGCGAGATCGTCTCCTGCGACAGCCTCCAGGTCTACCGCGGCCTCGACGTGGGCAGCGCCAAGCCGACGCGCGAGGAGCGCGCGCTCGTCCCGCATCACCTGGTGGACGTCATCGGCCCGGACGAGCCCTTCACCGCGGCCGAATACGCGCGGCGGGCGCGCGCGGCGATCGCGGGCATCGCGGCGCGCGGCCGGGTGCCGCTCGTCGTCGGCGGCAGCGGGCTCTACCTGCGCGCGCTGCTCAGCGGGCTCTTCGCCGGGCCGTCGCGCGACGATGCGCTGCGGGCGCGGCTGGAGCGGATCGCCGCGCGGAAGGGCGACGCGCGGCTGCACGGGCTGCTGCGGCGCGTGGACCCCGAGGCCGCGGCGCGCATCGAGGTCCGCGACCGGGTGCGGGTGGTCCGCGCGCTGGAGGTGTTCCGCGCGACCGGCCGGCCGCTCTCGCTGCACCACCGCGCGGGCGCGGACGCGTTGACCGGGTTCGACGTGCGCCTGCTCGGGCTGAACCCGCCGCGGGAGGCGCTGCGCGCGGCGGTCGAGCGGCGCACCGACGCGATGCTGGCCGGCGGGCTGCTCGAGGAGACGCGCGCGCTGCTGGCGGCGCACCCGGGAGGGCTGGCGCCGCTGAACGCGATCGGCTACCGCCAGGCGGTCGCGGTCGCGCGCGGCGAGCGGGAAGTCGCGGCGGCGCGGCGTGATATGGTCAAGGAAACCATGCGCTATGCGAAGCGCCAGATGACCTGGTTCCGCCACCAGGCCCGCGTGGAGTGGTGCGCGACCGCCGACGAGGCCTACGCGCGGGCCGCCTCCTGGCTGGCGCTTCCGCCGGCGTGACCCCCCGCTTCCGGCGTGCCGTGATCGTGGTGTGCGACGGCCTCGGGGTCGGGGAAGCGCCCGACGCGGCCGCGTTCGGCGACCAGGGCTCCGACACGCTCGGCCACGTGCTCGCCTCGCGCGAGGTCCAGGTCCCCAACCTGCGCGCGCTGGGGCTGTGCAACCTCACCCCGACCTACACCGCGCAGCGGGTCGCGGCCACGCGCGGCGCGTTCGGCAAGATGGCGGAAGAGAGCGCGGGCAAGGACACCGCGACCGGCCACTGGGAGATGACGGGCGTGGTCACGCCCATCCCGTTCCGCGTGTACCCCGACGGCTTCCCGGCGGCGCTGGTGGGCGCGTTCGAGGAGCGGATCGGCCGCAAGACCCTCGGCAACAAGGCCGCCTCCGGCACCGAGATCCTGAAGGAGCTCGGCGAGGAGCACCTGAGCACCGGCCGGCCCATCCTCTACACGTCGGGCGACAGCGTGTTCCAGATCGCGGCGCACGAGGACCTGGTGCCGCCGGAGCAGCTCTACCGGTGGTGCCGCATCGCGTACGAGCTGGCCTGCCTGCAGTACGGCGTGCTGCGCGTGATCGCGCGGCCGTTCGTGGGGACCACCGCCGCCGACTTCAAGCGCACGCCGAACCGGCGCGACTTCCCGGTGCCGCCGGCCGGCGAGACGCTGCTCGACCGGCTGGCCGCCCGCGACTGGCCCGTCTTCGGTATCGGGAAGATCGAGGACATCTTCACCGGGCGCGGCATCCGCGAGGCGGTGCACACGAAGTCGGACGACGACGGCGTGGACCAGACGCTGGCGGCGATGGCCCGCCAGGACCGGGGGCTCGTGTTCACGAACCTGGTGGACTTCGACACGCTCTACGGCCACCGCAACGACGTCGCCGGGTTCGCGCGGAACCTGGAGCGGCTCGACGCCCGCCTGCCCGAGCTGCTCGGGGCGCTGCGCGAGGACGACCTGCTCCTGCTCACCGCGGACCACGGCTGCGACCCCTCGGACGCGTCCACCGACCACACGCGCGAGCACGTGCCGCTGCTGGTGGCCGGGCCGGCCGTCAAGCCGGTGGACCTCGGCGTGCGGAAGAGCTTCGCGGACCTGGGGGCGACGCTCGCCGAGAACTTCGGGACGGGCCCGCTGGCCGCCGGGACGTCGTTCCTCGACCGGCTTTGAAGGTCCTCGTCGTCGGCCAGCGCGAGGTGGCCGCCCTGCTGCCGATGGCCGAGTGCATGGACGCGATGGCCGACGCGCTGCGCGCGCTGGCGCGCGGCGACGTGGTGTTGCCCCTGCGGCAGGTGCTGACGTTGCCGGCGGGCAACGGCGCCTTCGCGGTGATGCCGGCCGTCCAGGACGGACGCGCCGCCGACAGCGCGGCGGCCGTCAAGGCCATCACCGTGGTCCCCGGCAACCACGGCACCGCGTTCGACTCGCACCAGGGCGCCGTCCTGCTCTTCGAGGGGGAGCACGGGTCGCTGCGGGCGATCCTCGACGCGAGCGCCGTCACCGCGATCCGCACCGCGGCGGTCTCGGGAGCGGCCACGCGGGCGCTCGCCCGCGAGGACGCGGGCGACCTCGCGATCCTCGGCACCGGCGTACAGGCGCAGACCCACCTCGAGGCGATGCACCTGGCGCGGCGGCTGAGACGCGTGCGCGTCTGGAGCCGGGACGCCGCGCACGTCCGCGCGTTCGCCGCGAG
>DATBIZ010000638.1:0-6382 GCA_036556645.1 Vicinamibacteria bacterium
CCGATCTGCCGCAACACCCGGATCGCCTCCGTGGTCATCCCTTCCGGGCGCGGGACGTGGCAGAGCGTGGTGTCGAGCACGACTTCGGCGATCCGCGCGTACACGTCCGGCATGCCGGCTCCCGAGGATATCAGCGCCCGCCCGGCCGCCGCCACGGCGCACGCATCGGCGGCTCTAGGCGACCCAGACCAGCGCGGCCACCGCGAGGAACACGATCCACGACAGATGGCGCCCCCGCGAGCCGGCCCCCGCCGCGGCGGCGCTCAGCGCGAACGTGCCCGCGATCAAGCGCTGTTGGACGCGCCAGGTCGATCCGCCCACCGCCTGCGCGGCCAGCAGGCCGGCGAAACCCAGCCAGGCCACGCTGGTCAGGTGCCACGCGAACCGCAGGGTCTGTTTCGTGAACGCGTCGCTGCCCAGGAGCTTCGGGAGGTCGGCCCGGCGGAAGAGCCGGACGAGGATGTACCGCTCGCCCAGGAAGGAGTGCGCGGCGGCGACGAACACGAGCAGCGCGGCGGCCAGCAGGAGCACGGGGATCATGGCCTCCCTGTCCCGGGGGCGAGCCCCCGCACAAGCCGTGCCGTCGCCTCGTCGGCCGGATGGAAGCTCTCGATCCGCAGCTCCTGCAGCGTGATGTCCTGCGGCGCCCCGAGGGTGGTGAGGGTGGTGAAGAAGCGCGCGGTGGCTTCTCCCACCTTCACCTCCACCGGGACGATCAGGGAGGGCACGGTCTCGAGGTCCACCTCGCGCCAATCCTGCGACACTCCGGGTGCCGCCACAAGGGCCGCGAGGAGCGCGCGCGTGCCCGGATCACCGCTCCAGAGCGCCTCGCGGTGCACGCGCAGGAGCAGCTCGCGGGCCACGTCGGGCCAGTTGGCCACGTGCGGCCGGAAGCCGGCCGGATCGAAGAGCAGGCGCAGCGCGTTGGGCCGCGGCTCGGGCAGCACCGCGAATGCGGGCAGCGTCGTGCCGAGCAGCGCCCCGGCCAGGCGCACGTACCCCGCGTTCATCATGACCACGTTCCAGTGGCGGTCCATGGCCACCGCGCCGAACGGGTCGTGCTGGCGCAGGATCAGCTCGAGCGCGCCCCGCATGGCCGCCATCCGCGGCTCGTCGAGCGGCGTCTCCGGATAGGCGCCGCTGAACCCGGCGGCGAGCAGCAGGGCATTCCGCTCGCGCAAGGGCAGGTCGAGGACGCTGCCCAGCACGAGCAGCATCTGGCGGCTCGGCTTCGCGCGGCCGGTCTCGAGGAAGCTCAGGTGACGCGCCGAGACCTCGGCGGCCTGCGCCAGGTCGAGCTGGCTCATGCGCCGGGCCGCGCGCCAGCGCCGCAGCAGCGCGCCGACGGTGGTCGGCGAGTCGGCGGCCGCGACCTCCATGCCGGGCAAGATAACGCGCGACGGTAGCCGCCGCCATTACCTCCCAGGTAATTGCCGCCAGCGGCCGCGCGCCCGATCTTCGATTCGGTTCCGAGAGGAGGACCGAATGACCCACGACCCGTCGCGCTTGATCCGCCGTGCCCTCGCCGTCAACGCCTGGATCACCGCCGCCAACGGCCTCGCGTTCCTGGTCGCCGGTCACGTGCTGGGCCCGCTGTTCGGCCTCGCGCCGTCCGTGCTCTGGACGCTCGGGGCCGGCTTCGTCGCCTTCGCGGCCCACGCCGCCCACGTCGCGCGAAAGGACGTGATCTCGCGCGGCGAGGCGCTCTACTTCGTGGTCGCGGACGCCGGCTACGTGCTGGCCAGCGCGGTCGTGCTGCTCGGCTTCCCCCACCTGATGACCGGCCTCGGCCGGCTGTTCTTCGCGGCCGCCGCCGACCTGGTGGCGGTCTTCGCGGTGGCCGAATACGCCGGCCTGCGCCGTCTCACGCGCGCCGGCGCCCGTGCGGCCGCCTAGACCGGACTAGAGCGGCAGCCCGGCGGCGACGCGCAGGTACTTGGCGAGCAGCTCGCCCGCGAGCACCAGGAAGAGCTGCACGTAGAGGATCCCCGTCGCCGACTGCGTGGAGCGGATCTCCACCGTCTTCCAGATGAACCAGATCAGCGAAAGCGGCCCGGCCAGGCCGAAGAGCAGGCGCATCCAGACGAACACGCCGTCGGGGCTCCAGAGCCCGGCCGCGACCGAACGCGCGTCCTCGTACGCGGCGTGGACGGGACCGGCGAGCACGGCGCCGACGAGCAGGGTGCGGACGGCGAGCGCGACGATCAGCAGCACGGTCAGCCGGCGCAGGGCGGCGATCGGCAGGTCGTGCACGACCAGGTAGTAGTGCCCCAGGATCATCGCGCTCGCCGCCGCGCCCAGCAGCAGCACCGAGCTGAGGTCGGTGGCGGCCACCAGCGCGCGCGGCCCCGGCGCCGCGCCCGCGACGACCGCGGCGGCCCCGAGGACCAGGGCGAGCGCCAGCGCGATCCGGCCGGTCCGCTTCCAGTCGAAGTGCAGCGAGCGGTTGTAGACCACGACGGACGCGAGCGCGGCACCGGTGAACGCCAGCACCAGTGGATACCACTCCTCGCCGGGAGCCCCCCGGCCGCCGCTCCAGCCATGGCGGCGGACGAGCAGCCCGAGGCCCGCGGTCGTCATCAGCGCCGCGCACGCGGAGCACAGCTTGAAGAACCGCTCGCCCGCCCGTTCCGGGACCATCGGCAGCGTCGCCAGCAGGCCGAGCGAGAGATGGGACAGGAACAGGAAGTAGACGCTGGTCATCCCGCCGTGCCTTCGATCGCGGTCCGCTCCGGCGAGCCCGGCGCGAACGGGTCCATGCGCGCCGCCGCCCGCGGACAGCCGCGCGCGTCCAGGTGCGCGCGCACGTCCTCGGGAAACCTCGCCAGCAGCCCCTGCACCGACGCCGCGCCGGTGCGCGCGTGCGCGCAGTACCCGTGCATGGACATGAAGCCGGCGGACTCCGCGAGATACGCCAGGTCCGCCGCCCGCGCCTGCCCGGCTTCGATCGCGCGGAGGACACCGGCCAGCCGCGCGGTGCCCAGCGTGCACGGAGGGCACTGGCCGCACGACTCCCGCTCGAAGAAGCCGGCCAGCGACGCGGCCACCGAGAGCGGGCAGGCCGAGGCGCGGACGACCAGGATCGAGGCCGTTCCCAGCCCGGATCCGGCCGCGCGCAGCGCGTCCGGATCGAGCGGGGTGGCCAGCATGTCGGCGCGGAGCGGTGGCGCGGACGGGCCCGCGGGCAGCACCATCGAGAGGCCGTCCGGCGCGCCGAGCCCGTGCTCTTCGATCACGCGCCCCAGCGGCGTGCCGAGCCGCACTTCGTAGACGCCCGGGCGCCGCACGTGGCCCCAGAGCGAGACCAGCGTCGTCTCGGAGTCGCGATAGCCCTCGGGGTCCGCGAGCGCGGCCGGCACGCGGGAGAGGGTCTCGACGTTCTGCACCAGCGTCGGCCGGCCGAACAGGCCGACCGCCGACGGCAGCGGCGGCTTCGGGCGCGGCCACGCGCGCTGGCCTTCGAGCGCCTCGAGCACGGCCGTCTCCTCGCCCGCGACGTAGGTGTCGGCGCCGAGGCGGACCTCGGCCTCCAGCCCGGCCGGCGGGCGGCGCTGCAGGGCCTCGCGCAGCGCCGCGGCCGGCCCGGCGAAGGAGCCCTTTAGATAGATGATGGCCTGCCGGGCGCCCAGCGCCTCGGCGGCCAGCCCCAGGCCCGCGATCACGTCCGCCGGCCGGCGGGTCATCACGAAGCGGTCCTTGACCGACCCGGGCTCGCCCTCGGCGCCGTTGGCGATCACGACCGGCTGGCCGCCTTCGACCAGCACGGCGTGCCACTTACGGGCCGCCGGGAACCAGCCCCCGCCCCGGCCCCGCAGCCCCGATCGGGCGAGGCGAGCGAGCGCGCCGGCGGCCGGTGCCGCCCTCGACCCTGGAATCGCTTCCACCAAACGGGCGATTATAGACGTTGGAGATCACCGCGCTTTCCGGTAGGATCTCTAGGATACGGAGGAGCTTGCATTCATGATCAATCTGACCGACGCGGCTGCCCAGAAGGTCAAGGGCATCCTGGAGCAGGAGAAGGAGAACATCCCGCAGGGCGGCCTGCGGATCTACGTCCAGGGCGGCGGTTGCTCGGGCTTCTCCTACGGCATGGTCCTCGACGAGGCCGCCGAGGGCGACCAGGTCTTCGAGAAGGAAGGCATCAAGGTCATCATCGACCCGATGAGCCTGCGCTATCTCGAGGGCGCCGAGGTCGACTACAAGGAAGACCTGATGGGCGGCGGGTTCGCGATCAAGAACCCGAACGCGACCTCCACCTGCGGCTGCGGCCATTCGTTCCAGGCCGGCGGCGAGGGGGCTCCGGCGGGAGAGGGACACGGGCACGGCGGCGGCCACCATCACTGATCGCGCGGCCATGTCCACCACGGCGGCGGCGAAGGCCTCAGCCCGCACCGGCGGGTCGGAGACGGTCCGGGTGATCACGGAGACGATCCGCCTGGTCACCGACAAGCGCCTCGAGCTGTACAACCTGACCGAGCGCGTGGGCGACGTGCTCCGCCGCCACGACATCAAGGAGGGCATGGTGCTGCTCTCCTCGCTGCACACCACGATGGCGCTGTTCGTCAACGAGTGGCAGACGGCGCTGCTGCACGACGTGAAGTCCATGCTCGAGAAGGTGGTCAGCCCGCGCGACGTTTGGGAACACAACGACCCCGCGCTCTCCGACTGCGACCGCCACAACGCGCACTCGCACCTGCAGGCCAGCCTGCTCGGGCACGCCCTGTCGTTCTCGGTGAGCAAGGGCAGGCTGGTGCTCGGGCAGTTCCAGGCGATCATCGCGGCCGAGCTGGACGGGCCGCGCAATCGTGACCTGGCTGTCCAGATCATCGGCCGCTAGCGCGCCCGGCTCGCCCCGGCCATGACCGGGTTGCCGACGGTGATCCCGCTGTTCCCGCTCGGCGACGTCGTCCTGTTCCCGCACGTGCCGGTGCCGCTCCACATCTTCGAGCCGCGCTACCGCAAGATGGTCGCGGACTCGCTGGGCGGCGCGCGCGTGATCGGGATGATCCTGCTCCGGCCCGGCTGGGAGGCCGACTACGACGGCCGGCCGCCGGTCTTCGAGGCCGGCTGCGCGGGCCGGATCGACCGCTGGGAGGAGCTGCCCGACGGCCGCTACAACATCCTCCTGCGCGGGCTCTCCCGCTTCCGCGTGCGCGCGGAGCACGGTGGCGAGCCCTACCGCCTGGCCACCGTGGAGCCGCTTGCCGACGCCGACGGCCCCGACGCGCCAGTCGGCGTGGCCCGCGAGAGGGTGGTCGGCCTGGTGTCGCGCGCGGCCGGCATCCCCGTGGACGCGGTGGCCCGCCCGGACCTGTCGCACGAGCTGTTCGTGAACGCGCTGAGCCAGTCCCTGGAGCTGGACCCGCTCGAGAAGCAGGCGCTGATCGACAGCGACGGCGTGCTCGCACGGTACGAGAGGCTGGCCGCCCTGCTCGAGTTCCGGGCCCTCGAGCAGGTCTTCGGCAAGCGCGCCAGCCACTAGCGCGCGCCCGACTTTCCACCCCCTTGCTGCGTCCAATCCCCACAGCGGGGCCGCGTGGCCCTGGGAAAGGGGAGGGGTGATGTCTCGCTGGCTGGGAGCCGGGATCGCCGTGGCCTGCGCGCTGGCCGCCTCGGCCGTCGTGCCGCGGGCGGTGGTGGCGCAGGAGGAGGAGCCGCTCGAGCGCGAGGTCCGGATCCGCCTCGGCGGAGGAGGGGCGCTGGGCGTGTCGCTCGAAGAGGTCGGCGCGGACGACGTGTCGCGCCTGCGCCTGGGCGAGGAGCGCGGCGCGCTCGTGCGGCGGGTGGAGGACGACTCGCCCGCGGCGAAGGCGGGCCTGAAGGTGGACGACGTGATCGTCGGCTACCAGGGCGACCGCGTGCACAGCGCGGCGCAGCTCTCGCGGCTGGTGCGCGAGACGCCGGCCGGCCGCAAGGTGACGCTCGAGGTGAGCCGCGCCGGGGCCACGCAGACGCTCGAGGCCACGCTGCGCGAGGGCCGCGCCGGCCCGTTCGGCGACAGCCTCGACCTCGACTTCGACCTGCCGATGCCCGCGATCGCGGTCCGGCCGCCACGCCCGCCGCGCCCGCCACGCGCTCCTTTCGCTCTCGGGGACAAGGTGTTCGACTTCCGGCGCCTGGAGGAGATGTGGGGCGGCGGCCGCGGGCGGCTCGGCATCACGTACCAGGAGCTCGGCGACCAGCTCGCGCGCTACTTCAAGGTCGAGGGAGGCCTGCTGGTCACGAACGTGAGCGAGGGCACCGCGGCCGCGCGGGCGGGCCTCCAGGCCGGCGACGTGATCGTCAGCGCGGGGGGCAAGCCGGCGCGCTCGTCCGAGGACCTGCGCGCGGCGATGGACCGCACCGACGACGGCGCGGAGCTGGCGCTCGGACTGCAGCGCGA
>DATBIZ010000639.1:0-1952 GCA_036556645.1 Vicinamibacteria bacterium
CCGTCCTTCCACACCCCGAACGTGTAGTCGGTGAGCAGCGTGGCGCGCCGGCCGTGGCCGGGGTGCGCGTACATCAGCACCGCGTCCACGGTGAACGGCGCGATCTTCCACTTCCACCAGTCGCCCTTGCGCCGGCCCGAGCGGTAGGGCGAGGCGAGCCGCTTCAGCATGAAGCCTTCGACCCGCCGCTCCCGCGCCTCTTCGCGCACGCGCGCCAGCTCGGGCCAGCTCGACGCCGCGACCTCTTCCGACACGAGCAGGGCCGGCTCGCCGGCGGCCGCCAGCAGCGCCTGCAGGCGCGCGCGCCGCCCGGAGAGCGGCGACTCGCGCATGTCGCGGCCGTCCTGCTCGAGCAGGTCGTAGGCCATCAGGGCCGCGGGCACGGCCGCCAGGATCTCCGGCCCGAGCCGCTGCCGGCCGATGCGCGTCTGCAGCAACGCGAACGGCAGCACGCCGTCGCGGTAGGCCAGCACCTCGCCGTCGAGCACGGTGCCGTCGGGCAGGCGGCCGGCCGCCTCCGCGATCTCCGGGAAGCGGTCGGTGACGAGCTCCTCGCCCCGCGACCAGAGGAAGGTCTGCCCGCCGCGCCGCACCACCTGCGCGCGGATGCCGTCCCATTTCCATTCCGCGAGCCACTCCGCGCGCGGGCCGAGCGCCTCGGGCTCGCCCTCGAGCGGCGAGGCGAGGAAGAACGGGTACGGACGCGAGGCGAGCGCGTCGGCCTCCGGCGCGAGCAGCGCGGCGAAGAACGCGGCCGACGGCGTCCAGTCGCCCATCACGCGGTGCGCCATGGTGGCCTGGGGCACGCCCGCGACCCGGGCCAGCGCGCGGACGGCCAGGGTGGCCGAGGCGCCCACGCGGAACTCGCCGGTGATCACCTTGTTCAGCACGAAGATGCCGGAGGCGTCGAGCGCGGTCCAGTACCGCCGCATCGCTTCGCGCTGCGCGGCGGCGTCCATCTCGCGCAGCGGAAGGACGCGCTCCTCCATCCAGCGCTCGAGCGAGAGCTCCTCCGCGTCCGCGGTCGCCGCCGGCCGGTCCACCAGCAGCGCCACCACCTCCGCCGCGTCCCCCACCTCCGCGTAGCAGTGCTCCAGGAGCCATTCCGGGACGCCGGTCAGCTCGCGCGTCACGTCGAAGAGAACGCGCGAGGGCAGCAGGCGCTTGATCTTGCGCTGGGTGAGGAAGAACAGCGCCCACGCCGCGTCGCCCGGCGGCGCGGCGCGGAAATAGCCGGCCATGGCCGCCACCTTCGCGTTGGTGGACGTCGTGCGGTCGAGCGCCTCGTAGAGCGCGGCGAAGCGCCTCAAATGTCCGCTTCCCCCTCGTACGCGGTCGGGAGCACGCCGGTCCGGTAGCCGCGTTCGGCGAGATACCGCGCCAGCTCCTCCGCGTAGCCGTGCGTGACCAGCACGCGGCGCGCGCCGGTCTCCTCGATCGTGCGCAGCAGGGCCGGCCAGTCGGCGTGGTCGGAGAGCACGAAGCCGCGGTCGTACCCCTTCTGGCGCCGCGTGCCGCGCACGCGCATCCAGCCCGAGGCGAACGCGCGCTCGTGCGGGCCGAACCGCCGCATCCAGGGGGAGCCCGAGGCGGAGAGCGGCGCCAGGATCAGCTCGCCGGCATAGCTGCGCTTCGCCGGCTGCTCGGCGACCGGCGTGGTCGGCAGCATGGCCACGCCGGCCTCGCGGTAGAGCGCGGTCAGGGCCTCCACCGCGCCGTGGACCAGCACGCCGCGGCCGGTCCGGAGGGCCAGCTCGGCCAGCAGCCGCTGCGCCTTTCCCAAGGCATAGCAGAAGAGGATCGAGGCGACGCCGGCCGCGCGACTCTGGTCCCACCAGTCGAGCACCTCGGCCAGCACGTCGCCGGGCTCGGGCCACCGGTAGATCGGAAGGCCGAACGTCGCCTCGGTCACGAACACATCGCAGGGCATCACCTCGAAGGGCGCGCACGTC
>DATBIZ010000640.1:0-3919 GCA_036556645.1 Vicinamibacteria bacterium
AGCGGCACGAAGCCGTGCCTCTGGAAGACCGCGCGCGCCGGCGGCGACGCGAGGTGGCGGAGGAACGCGCGCGCCACCTCCGGGTGTCGCGACCCGGCGAGCGGAGCGGCCACGTACACGATCGGGGGCGCCTGTTCTCGCGGAACCTCGAACGCGACCCTCACCCGCCGCGACGTCGCCGCGTCCGTGCGATAGACGACCGCCGCGCCCGCGTTCTCCGATTCGACGGCGGCCAGCGCCGCCCGGACGTTGAGGGACGGGACGACGCGTCCGCGGAGCGCGTCCCACAGGCCGGCGGACGCGAGCCAGCGGCGCGCGTAGACGCCGGCCGGCACGGCCTCGGGATCGGCCAGCGTCAGGCGTTTCACGGCCAGGAGGTCGCGCGGGCCGCGCGGGGGCGCGGGCGCTCCGATGGGGACCACGACCACCAGGACGTTCGTGAGCAGGTCGATCCGATCGGCGGCGCGGACGAGGCCGGCCCTCTCCACGAGGTCCATCTGCTCGCGGTCGGCGGAGAGGAAGACGTCGCCGGGGGCGCCCGCGCGGAGCTGGCGGCCGAGGTCGGAGGTGCCGCCCAGGTTGAAGAGCACGGCGTGGCCGCTCGACCCCTGCCAGGCGCCGCCGATCTCCTCGAGCACGTCCGTGAGGCTGGCCGCGGCATGGACCAGGATCTCGGCGGCGGGTGCCGGCGTGGCCGCGGCGAGGAGGAGGGCGAGCGCCACCACCGTGGCGTGTGCGCGGGCGGGCAGCATCGGCCCATTACACGCCCGGCGATGTCACTTTTGAGTGACGTCGAGATCAGGGGAGAACGACGTCGCCCCGCGCGCCCACTCCACCTTCCGCCCGGTCTCCCGCGTGTCGTACCCCCCGAGCGCCTCGATGTCCGCCCGCAGGTCCCGGCTGAGCAGCGCGTCGAGGAAGCCGCCCAGCACCGGATGGGACTGCAGCAGCCGGTTGGGCACCACCAGGTCGTAGCGCTCGGCCTGCAGCGGCAGGAAGTCGAGCCCGAGCAGGCGCGCGATCGGCCGCACGGCCACCCCGACGTCGGCGCGGCCCTCCGCGATGCGCGCGCCGACCGCGAGGTGCGAGGTGGCGACGTCCCCGTAGCCGCGCACGCGCGCGGGCGCGACGCCCTCCCTGCGCAACCGCTCGTCCAGCAGCAGCCGCGCCCCGGAGCCGGGCTCGCGGTTGACCAGCCGCACGCCCCCGCGCGCGAGGTCGGCCGCGCCGCGGATGCGCCGCGGGTTCCCGCGCGCCACCAGCCAGCCCGCGTCCCACGACGCGAACGTGACCACGGTGTAGGCCCCCTTGCGCAGGTGCCGGCGCAGGAACGGGAGGTTGGCCTCGCCGGTGCGCGGGTCCACGACGTGCACGCCGGCCACGTGGACCTCGCCCCGCGCGAGCGCCTCGACCGCGGCGGTGCTGCCGAGGGTCCAGGCGACGAGGTCGCCGGGCGGCGCCTGCCGCTGCACGTATTGGCCCACGAGCTGCACCGCGGGATCGCACCCGGCCACCGCGATGGCGCGCTCGATCTCGCCGCGCGCGCGCAGCAGCCGCACCCGCACGCGCGGCGGGCGCGCGCCGGGCTGCGGCCGGGCGACGACCACCGCGTCGGCGCGCACGCTGAAGTCCGCGGAGGGGCCCAGGCGCGCCACCGGCAGCACGAACGCGTGCCCGCCGACCGTCCACACCTTCGCCCGCACCGGGGGCGGCTGCGGGAGCGTGGCGAGCAGCCGTCCCTCGAGGGTGGCCCCGCCCGCCCCGGTGGGCGGGGCGAACAGGTCCTCGACGCGGCAGGCGAGCGCGCGCGCCAGCCGCAGGGCGAGGGCGACGTTGGGCAGGTAGCGGCCGCTCTCGATCGCGTGGAGCGCCTGGCGCGTGACCCCCACGCGGCGCGCGAGCTCCACCTGGCGCAGCCCGCGGGCGGCGCGGCGCTCGCGCACGTGGCTCTGCGGCCGCTCCGCGCCGGGACGGGCCATCGGACGGAAGCATAGCCGTCGCGCGCTCGCGCGAGGCGTCAGCCGCCGCCGGCCGCTTGCCAGGCCTCCAGGTTCCGCTCGATCTGGCGCGAGTGCTTCTCGAGGTGGTCGGCGTAGATGCGCAGCCAGTCGAGCACGGTGTAACGCCCCGATTGCGTGTGGCGGCCTTCGCGCGCCCACATCGCCTCGTCGAGCCGCCGGAGCACGGGCACCGTGTTCGCGCGCACCGCGTCCACGGTCTGGAGCGCCGTCTCGATCGGGTGCGAGTGGTAGTCGAACACCCGCGCCCATTCGTCCTGGTCGTAGCCGAGGACCACCGGTTCCTTCTCCGACACCAGGTAGCGCAGCCGCGCGGCCGCGTTCAGCTCCGAGTCCGCGCAGTGGCAGGCCACTTCGTGGGCCGACCAGCGGCCGGGCGCGGGCCGCCATTTCACCGCGGCGTCGGGCACCAGCCCGAGCGCGGCCCGCAGGCGCGACGGGCCGCGGGCGTACTGGAGGATGCGTCGTTCGCGCTCGGCGGGGCTCATGGGACCTCCCTCGCCGAGAGGCTACATCGCCCCGGGGGTCCGCGGGAGCCCGCGCCGGATCGCGCGCGCGAGCTCGCCCAACGAGATCGGCTTGCGCAGGGGCGGGCCCACGCCGAGCCGCGCCTGCTCCTCCGCGGACAGGTCCAGGTTCCCGCTCAGCAGCACCGCGGGAACGTGGTCGCCGTCGGCGCGCAGCACCGACAGGACGCGGCGGCCGGTGAGCCGCGGCATCTCCTCGTCGAGCAGCAGCAGGTCGAACGGCCCGGACGTCCGGTACAGCTCGAGCGCCTGGGCACCGTCCTCGGCGCCGACGACCTCGAAGCCCTCGTCACGAAGGCCCTCGATCAGGATCTCCAGCAACGGCGCTTCGTCCTCGGCGACCAGGATGCGCGGCGGCCTCATCTCTTCTTTGGTGATGGGAGCGGGGAGGGTGCGGTCATCCGCGTGCGAGGGCGGATTCTCCGCTCCGCCGCCCGCGAGCGTCAATGATTTTCCGGACGAAGGCGCGCGGTGAGCCGCTCAGCGTTTGCTTTGTATACGCGAATGGTCAACCTGGGCGCACGGGCGCCGTCAGGGCGACGGCGGCAGCATCGCCGGCGGCGGTGCGACCAGGTCGAACCCGAGACGCCGCAGCAGGTGCAGCGGCCACGCGCGGTCGAAGTAGTAGCCGGGCTGCAGGATCGTCTGCGCGATCACGGGCAGGAAGCCGCAGCAGCAGGTGCAGCACCCGACGATCGCCGCCACCACCGCGAGCGCCATCGTGAAGCAGAGCTTCAAGAGCAGGTAGAGCGCGAACGGCCAGGGCTGGGCGCGCAGCAGCCCGCCCAGGAGCCGGATCGCGTCGCCGCACGATCGCCCGGTCGCCATCTGCAGCGGCGCCACGAAGTCCCGCAGCGCCACCGAGGCGAGCATGGCCGCGAGCACCACCGCGAACAGCGCGAGCCCGAGCGACACGATCACCGCGACGCCGATCGCCGCGGAGCCCGGCCTTCCGCGGACGATCAACAGCACGGCGGCGGCGATGCCGACCACGAACAGGAGCACGGTGGTGAGGGTCACCATGGTGAGCCCGAAGTTCCATGCGAAGTACGAGGCGGCGTGGCCCGCGTGCTCGCGCCAGGGCCGCGCCACCTCCGCGCGGCCGGTCGCCACGTCGTCGAGGTACAGGAACACGCCGCGGCTGTTGACCCAGAGCACGAGGGCGGTGAACGCGACCGCGAACGCGAGCACCACGGCCGCGATCACCGACACCAGCACGACGTTGGCGGCGAGCCAGGCGAGCCCGGCCTCGATCTCGCCGGCCGTCCCGCCGTCACCGCCGCCGCCGCCGCCACCGCCGGGCAGGCCGAAGCTGCCCCCCCGCCCGCACTGGTCGAGGAAGGCGACGAACCCGAGGGTGATCCACCGTCTCAG
>DATBIZ010000641.1:0-2225 GCA_036556645.1 Vicinamibacteria bacterium
GGAAGCCGGCCTGCAGCGCGCGCGCCTGGTCTTCCCGCTGGCCGAACCCGGTGAGCGCGACCAGCACCGGCGGGGAGGAACCTCCACCGGACCGTATGCGCCGCGCCACCTCGTAGCCGTCGAGCCCGTCCGGGAGGTCGATGTCGAGCAGCACCACGTCGAACGCGCTCTCGCGCGTGCGCTCGAGCGCGCGGCGGCCGTCGTGGGCGGTGACCACTTCGTGCCCGGCCTGGCGGAGCACGAGGGCGAGGGTCTCGGCGCCGTCCACGTTGTCGTCCACCACCAGCAGGCGCTTGCCGGGACTCCCGGCGGCCACCGGCGCCGGCGGTGCGGGCACGGCGGCCGCAACCGCGGCGGTCGCCGGCGGGGCCAGGGGCAGCCGGACCACGAACTCGCTGCCGAGGCCGGGGCCGGCGCTGCTCGCGCCGACCGAGCCGCCGTGCATCTCCACCAGGCTGCGCACCAGCGTGAGGCCGATGCCGAGCCCTTCCGGCGCGCGGCGCGGGGCGCGCTCGGACCGCACGAACGGATCGAAGATCCGCTCGAGCATGTCCGGGCTGAGGCCGATGCCGGTGTCGCGCACGCGGAGCACCGCCTCTCCGTGCTCGCGCGCGGCGCGGAGCACGATCTCGCCCCCGTCGGCGGTGTAACGGGCGGCGTTGTGGAGCAGGTTGCCGATCACCTGCTCCAGCCGCGTGGGGTCGGCGTCCACCACCACCGGCTCTGCCGGCAGGGACAGCGCGAGCGCGTGCCGCCGCGTGTCGAGCAGGGGGCGCGCCGCCTCCACCGCGCGGGCGGCCGACTCGCGCAGGTCCACCCGCTCGCGGCGCAGCTCGATGCGCCCACGGGTGATGCGCGAGACGTCGAGCAGGTCGTCCACCAGCCGCACCATGTGCCGGAGCTGCCGCTCCATCACGTCTCCCATGCGCTGCGCCACCTCGTCCGGCCAGCCGCGGGCGCGCAGCACCTCGAGCGCGTTGCGCATGGGAGCGAGCGGGTTGCGCAGCTCGTGGCCGAGCACGGCCAGGAACTGGTCCTTCGCCTGGCCCGCCTCGCGCAGCTCGCTCAGCAGCCGGGTGCGCTCCTCTTCGGTGCGCTGGCGCTCGATGAGCTGGCCGATGTGCACGCCGACCGTGGAGAACAGCCGCAGCAGGTCGGCGTCCGGGCGGCGGACCTCGTGGCTGAAGAACTCGGCCACGCCCGCCACCTCGTCGTCCACGCGGATCGGGAAGGCGAAGGCGGCGTGAAGGCCCTCGCTGGCCGCCACCGGCGCGCGCGGGAAGTTCACGTCGCGCACCACGTCCGGGATCCAGAGCGCCTCGCCGGTGCTCCACACCCGCCCGGGCAGGCCTTCGCCGCGCGCGAAGGCGCGCTCGCGCGTCGCCTGCAGGAAGCGCGGCGCGGGGACGTGCGGCTGGTGCCACACCTGCACGCAGCGCAGCGCGGAGCCGTCCGGCAGCGTCCAGAGCGCGCCGAGGTCCCAGTCCAGGCACTCGCAGATGGTCTGCAGGATGCGCGCGGCGGCGTCCTCGAGCCGGGAGCTGGCGGTGAGGATGTGCGTGATCGCGTAGTCGGTCTCGCGGCGCCGCTCCGCGGTGCGCCGCTCCGCGATCGCGGCGGAGAGCACGAGGCCGGTGCCCGCCACCACCGCCATGAACATCTGCAGGAGCACGAGCCGCTCGTGGACGCCCAGGGCGCCGAACGGCCCGAACCCGCGCACCGTCCCCCACACCGCCACCACCGCGATCAGCGCGATCGCCCCCGCGGTCTCCCGCTGGCGGAAGCGCAGCGCTGCCCAGATCACGAACGGGAACACCGCGTAGGCGAGCTGCTGGCCCGCGTTCACGGCGGGCAAACGGCCGGCGAAGACCACCAGCGCCACTCCGGCGAGGGCGGCGAAAAGCAGCGCGGCCTCCGCGGTGCGCGCCACCGGCCAGCGCGCCCGGCGCGACAGGGTGAGCAGCAGCGGAGCCACCAGCACCACGCCCATCAGGTCGCCGAGCCACCAGATCCACCAGAGCACGTCGAACGCGCTCCACGGCTGCAGGCCGGAGAGGCAGAGGGTGAGCACGCCGGCGGTCGCGCTCACCACCGACGCCGCTGCGCCGGCCAGCCCCAGCAGCGCCATCACGTCCCAGATCCGGTCGAGCGCGGCGCCGAAGCCGGCCCGCCGGAGCAGCCACCAGGCGCAGACGCCCGCCAGGGCGTTGCCGGCGGCGATGCAG
>DATBIZ010000642.1:0-3234 GCA_036556645.1 Vicinamibacteria bacterium
GTGGGCCACGAGGCGCGTCAGGGGCTCGCGCGAGCGGACGAGCAGGTCGACGCGGCCGTTTCTCGCCCGCACGTGGTCGCCGCGGACCTCGGCCGAGCCGCTCACGAACGCGGTCGTGCCCCTTCCCAGGTCGAGGGCGGCGTCGAAGCGGGGACCGCGCCGCGGCACGGGCCAGCGCTCGAGCACGAAGGCCGTGGCCAGGAGCAGCGCGGTCATCGCGGCGAACGTGCGCAGCGGCCGGCGGCCGCCGCGACCGCGAGCGCCTTGCCGCATCCAGGCGGCGAGCAACGCCGTCAGCGCGACCCAGGCGAGCAGGCGGGCCGCGGTGCCGGGCAGCGCGTGCCTCCACGAAGGCAGGTACAGGCTCGGGATGTAGGCCGTGCCCTCGGCGAAGGCGCTCCTGGCGAGCAGGAGCGCGCAGTCGTTGGCCGCGTGCGGGTCGCGCCAGAGCATCGCGGCGAGCACGGCGCTCCAGCCGGCGAGCGTCCCCGCCACGAACGCGACGCCGGGCCGGCTCACCGCGGGGTCGAGCGCGAGCGCCGCGAGCAGCGCGAGCACCGGCACCAGCGGCAGCAGGAAGCGGCCCAGGTTGCTGATCGGACCGGCCCAGTTGTCGGCGGCGGCCACCGTGAGGAAGTACACGACGGCCGCGGAGAGCGCGAGCGGGAAGCGCAGGCGCCGCAGGTGCAGAAGCCCGCCGGCCGCGAGCAGGAACGCCGGCACGTAGGGGAAGAGCCCGTAGCGGGCGTCGAACGGCAGGCCCAGGATCCCGAGGTCCACGCGTGACGTGCTGAGGCCGAAGCCCCAGGCCTGGAACACGGCGTCGGGCCGCACGCTGCCGGTGATCGCGAAGTTGTAGAGCGCGGTGAGATACAGGGTCAGGGCCTGCGGCAGCAGCAGCGCGGCGAGCGCGCGCGCCGTCACCATGTCCCGTACCGCGCGGATCGCCGCCAGCACCGCCAACGCGGCCCACAGCGGCAGGAACTTCTGGTGCAGCCAGGGCACGGTGGCGAGGAGCAGGCCCAGGAAGGCGCACGCGCGCGTCGTCCACCAGCCGGGCGACACGAGCGCGCGCAGCGCCAGCGCCATGGCGCCCGCGGCCAGCATCTCGGGGTAGAGCTGGTAGGCGTACAGGAGCGCCGGGGGGAGGAGCGCCGCCGCCGCGGCGGCGATCGCGGAGAGTCTGGCCCGGCCCGTGACGTCGCGCAGCAGCAGGAACGCCGCGGCCGCCGCGCCGGCCGCGAGCGCGTTCCAGGCCAGGAGCGTCACGGCCAGGCGTCCGGGCGTGCCGCGCGCCTGGTTCAGCGCGCGGTCCACCCGCAGCAGCGGCGCGAGCACCAGCGACGGCCCCGGCGCGAGGACGTAGAACACGCCGCCGTCCTTGCCGCGGATCGTCTGCCGCGTGACCGGCGTCGCGCGGATCGCCTCCAGGCCGAAGACGGACGGCCGAGCGCCGAGCGAACGCGCCATGTCCAGCGAGTGCCGGCCCACCGCGGCGGCCGCCGCGGCGAGGCTCCCGGGCAGAGGCCGCACCGGCAGATCCTCCATGGGACCGCTCACGCCCTCGACGTCCAACGTCAGCCAGTGCCCGAGGGCGACGCCCATGCGCAGCGTCTTCGGCTCGTTTCCCGGGTGGTTGTCCCAGTGATGGGCCCAGCCGGGCGTGAGCAGCGCGTACGCGAGGAAGGCGACGAACGCGAACGAGACCGGGCCGGGGGCCGGGAGGTGCACGTCGCGCAGGCGGTCGAACGGCAGACCAAGCGCGAGCAGGGCCGCCGCCGACGTGATGTCCTGCGCCGCCGACCAATCCTGCGTGAGCGCGACCGGGAGCGTGAAGCCGTACGGCCAGGTGGGCCGCACCGCGAGCGCGACCAGGGCGAGCGCGCTGAGGGCCGGCCTCAGATAGAGCGGCGCGTACGCGGACGGCGAGGGCGCGAAGGCCTCGGCCCAGGGCACGCCCGCGGCGCGCGCGCGAGCGAGCGCCAGGACCGATTCCAGCGCGAGGCCGGCCAGCACCCACGCGGCCACCCGGCGCGCCAGGGGGAACGGCTCGACCAGCGAGAGCGCCTGCGGCACGAAGCCGGGCAGGTCGAGCGTGGTGTGGAGGAGGACGCCCACCGCCGCGTCCACCTCGCGCGCGAGCGCGTGGGCGGCGAACGGGAGAACCACGCAGACGAGCGCCCGCCGCCGCACGCCGGCGATTGTATCCACCGCGCGGGTACGGCCGTCAGAGCAGGGCCAGGCAGGCACGGCGGCTCGGCCAGGAGCGAACGATCGGGAGGCTGAACTTCAGGCGGTCCGGGGGCTACCGGGGCGTGGGACGCGAGCGGCGGCCCAGCGCGTCCCGCACCGGCTGCGGCAGGAAGCCGAGCGGGCTCGTGGAGCGGCGCGGGTCGAGCGGCAGGTCCACGCCGCGGCCGCGGCTTCGCAGCTTCGCGTGCGGCGGCAGCAGGGCCAGGTCGCGCGCGTCGAGGCCGACGCTGACGAACGCGATCTCCCGCGTGCACTCCACGCGCGCCCTCTCGCCCAGCGCCAGCAGCAGCCCGGCCAGGATCACGGCCGGCCCGCGCTCGCGGCCGACGAGCCACAGGAGCCGCGCCACGCGGTCGTCGCGCACCGGCTCGGCGCCGTCCACCAGCCGGCTGACGAACGAGAACACCGCGGCCACGCGCGCCACGCGATGCGGGCACGGCCGCCGGGTGACCAGCGCGCGCGCGAACACCA
Source organism: Vicinamibacteria bacterium (assembly GCA_036556645.1). GTDB lineage: Bacteria > Acidobacteriota > Vicinamibacteria > Fen-336 > Fen-336 > DATKEG01. The sequence goes on from DATBIZ010000642.1 coordinate 2,725, forward strand.
CCACGGACGGCTGCCGCGCGATGGAGACGGCGAGGCCCTGCAGCGCCGCGGGGTGGCTCGGCCCCCCGCGGCTCGTCAGAGCCGCGCCCGCCGGTTGCGGCCGACCGACGTCCGCACCATCGCGCCTAGCTGCAGCCGCTGGTGGAGCCGCAGTTCGCGCAGCGGTAGCAGGCGCCGTTGCGGGTCATGATGCTCCCGCAGTAGTGGCAGGAGGGCGCGTCGGCCTGGCTGCGGAACGTGGTGCCCGCCGAGGCCGTCTTCACCGGCACCGCGGCGGCCCCGGGCGTGGAGGCGGCCGCGGCGGCGTCCGTCTTCTCGACCGTCTGCACCCCCACCGTCTCCTTCTGCTCCGCGGACAGGAACTTCGAGGCCAGCCACCGGAAGATGTAGTCGGTCAGGCTCTTGGCGTACGGGATCTCCGGGTTCTTCGTGAACCCGCTCGGCTCGAAGCGCACGTGCGAGAACTTCTCCACCAGCGTCTCCAGCGGCACCCCGTACTGCAGCGACATC
>DATBIZ010000643.1:0-3582 GCA_036556645.1 Vicinamibacteria bacterium
AAGTTCATGTTCCCGAACAAGTTCGACGTCTACCTGCACGACACGCCGGCGGACAGCCTGTTCCGCCAGGTCCAGCGCGACTTCAGCCACGGCTGCGTGCGCGTGGAGAAGCCCGAGGAGCTCGCGGCGTGGGTGCTGAGCGGCCAGCCGGAGTGGACGCCGGAGAAGATCCGCGCCGCCATGCACTCCGGCGACGAGCAGCACGTCGCGGTGAAGCGCCAGGTGCCGGTGTTCATCGTCTACCAGACCGTGTGGGTGGACGCGGGCGGCGTGGTCCATTTCGCGCACGACCTCTACGGCCACGACGCGCGGCAGGTCCAGCTCCTCGACCCCTCGGCCCGGCCGGCGCCGGCGCAGCGGATGGCCAGCCGGTAGCGGCGCGGCCGGGCCGGGCGGCTCGCGTACACTAGGCACCATGCCCACGTTCGAGCTGGCCGTGAAGACGGTGGTCCTGAGGCCCGAGGACGACGTCGCGATCGCCCGGCACGAGCTGCCGGCGGGCACGGTGCTCGAGGACGACGGCCGCGAGATCGTGGTCCGCGCGGACGTTCGCCCCGGGCACAAGGTCGCCCGCCGCGCCGTGCGCGCCGGCGAGCCGGTCCGCCGCTACGGCCAGGTGATCGGGTTCGCCACCCAGGACATCGCGCCCGGCGACCACGTCCACCTGCACAACCTCGCCTTCAGCACGGTGCAGCAGCACTACGAGTTCTCGACCGACGTGCGGCCGGTGAAGAAGTACCCGCCGGAGGCCATGCGCACGTTCGAGGGCTACAAGCGCGCGGACGGCCGCGTGGGCACGCGCAACTACCTGGCGATCATCTCCACCGTGAACTGCTCGGCCAGCGTGAGCCGCTTCGTGCAGGAGCGCTTCGAGGACGTGCAGCGCGACTACCCGAACGTGGACGGCGTGCTGGCCATCACCCACAAGTCCGGCTGCGGCATGCGGACGCTGGGCGAGGAGCACGAGATGCTGCAGCGCGTGCTCGCGGGCTACGCGCGCCACCCCAACGTGGCCGCCTACGTGATCGTGGGCCTCGGCTGCGAGACGAACCAGGCGCCGGTGATGGTCGAGCGCCAGCGGCTCACGCTGCCCGTGCGCCGCGACGGCGCCCCGCCGGTGGTCACCATCCAGGAGGCGGGCGGCGTGCGCAAGGCGGTGGAGCGCGCGGCGGAGGAGGTGGCGCGCCTGCTGCCGTTCGCCAACGACGTGCGCCGCACGAGCCAGCCGGTGTCGGAGATCGTGCTGGCCACCAACTGCGGCGGCTCGGACGGCAACTCCGGGATCACCGCGAACCCCGCCCTGGGCTGGGCGGTGGACGAGCTGGTCCGCTACGGCGGCACCGGGGTGCTGGCGGAGACGCCGGAGATCTACGGCGCCGAGCACCTGCTGATCCGCCGCGCGATCAGCCGCGAGGTGGGCCAGAAGCTGATCGACCGCTACCAGTGGTGGGAGTGGTACTGCCGCGGCATCGAGGCCATGGACAACAACCCGGCGCCCGGGAACAAGGCCGGCGGCATCACCACCGTGCTCGAGAAGTCGCTCGGCGGCGTGGCCAAGGGCGGGACGACTCCGCTGATGGACGTGTTCGAGTACGGCCAGAAGATCACCACCCGCGGCTTCGTGTTCATGGACACGCCGGGCCACGATCCCGTCTCCATCACCGGCCTGGTGGCCGGCGGGTGCAACGTGATCTGCTTCACCACCGGCCGCGGCTCCGTGTTCGGCTGCAAGCCGGTGCCCTCGATCAAGCTGGCCACCAACTCCGACGTCTACCGGCGCATGGAAGACGACATGGACATCGACTGCGGCGTGATCCTCGACGGCACCCCGCTCGAGACGGTGGGCCGGCAGATCTTCGAGGAGGTCGTCGAGGTGGCCTCGGGCAAGAAGACCAAGAGCGAGCTCAACGGGGTGGGCGAGGAGGAGTTCGCGCCCTGGCAGATCGGGCCGGTGATGTGACTCCGCGGCGGCCGCGGCGTGCTCAGGACACGTCCGCGGTGCCGACGTAGCGCTCGAGCACCCGCTGCACGTCCTCCGGCCGCGGGGGCTGCCGGATCGAGTCGTCCATGCCCGCCTCGGTGCAGCGCTGCCGGCTCGCCACGTAGGCGCCGGTCATGGCCACGATCGGGGTGCGCGGCCCGGCCGCCTCCTGCTCGCGGATCAGGCGCGCGGCTTCGTAGCCGCTCATGCCGGGCATGTCGCAGTCCATCAGCACCAGGCGGTAGGCGCCGCGGGCGGCCGCCCGCACGGCTTCCTCCCCGGTGTGGGCGACGTCGCAGTCGAAGCCCGCGCCCTGGAGCAGGCCCACGGTGGCGCGCACGTTCAACGCGTTGTCGTCCACCACCAGGATGCGGCTGCGCGCGCGCGCCGCCTCCTCCACCGTGTGCGCGGTGACCAGGCTGAACGCCCGCGCGGGCCGCGCCGCGCCGCCCGGCGCCACGACCGCGGCCATCGCGTCGTGGAGCACCGACTGCTTCACCGGCTTGGTCAGGTAGGCGTCGAAACCGAGGTCCATCATGCGCGCGGCGTCGCCGTGCTGCGGGACCGACGTGACCAGGATCAGCGGCAGGCCGGCGAGCTGCGGGTCGCGCTTGATCTCGGCCGCCAGCTCGCCCCCGTCCATCTCCGGCATCTGGAAGTCGATCAGCGCGAGCTGGAAGGCGCGCGGCGTAGCCGCGGACCCGCGGAGCTTGTCGAGGGCCTCCCACGCATCGGCCGCCTCTTCGAACGCGCAGCCCCACGCCTTGAGCATCTCGCGCACGACCTGGCGGTTCGTGGCGTTGTCGTCCACGACCAGCACGCGCAGGCCGCGCAGCGCCTGCCGCGGGGCGAGCAGGGCGGCCGGCACCCCGGCGGCGGCGGGCATCCGCGCCGTGAACGTGAACGTGGAGCCCTCGCCGGGCCGGCTGCTGAAGCCGATCTCGCCGCCCATCAACTCCACAAGCTGGCGGCAGATGGACAGGCCGAGGCCCGTCCCCCCGTAGCGGCGCGTGGTGGACGAGTCGGCCTGGGTGAACGGCTCGAAGAGACGGCTCCGCTGCTCGTCCGTGATGCCGATGCCGGTGTCCGTGACCGCGCAGCGGAGGCGGCCGGCGCCGGCCGGCTCGGCCCGGATCAGCACGTGCCCCCGCGACGTGAACTTCACCGCGTTGCTGCCCAGGTTGAGCAGGACCTGGCGCAGGCGCGCCGGATCGCCGGTCACGCGCGCCGGCAGCGCGGGATCGACCGAGAGCGAGAGCTCGAGCCCCTTCTCCTTCGCCTTCAGGGCGAGGACGTCGGCGGACGTCTCCAGGCAGGCCCGCAGGTCGAAGTCGATGGTCTCCAGCTCGAGCCGGCCGGCGTCCATCTTCGACGCGTCCAGGATGTCGTTGAGCAGCGCGAGCAGCCCCTCGCCGGACCGCCGCGCGGTCTCCACCCACTCGCGCTGCTCCGGGGTGAGGCGGCTGCCGGCCAGCAGGTCGGTCATGCCGATCACGCCGTTGAGCGGCGTGCGGATCTCGTGGCTCATGGTGGCGAGGAACTGGGCCTTCGCGCGCGCGCCGGCCTCCGCCTTCTCCCGCGCGTGCACCAGCGCCTGCTCC
>DATBIZ010000644.1:0-2377 GCA_036556645.1 Vicinamibacteria bacterium
CTCCTCGAACTGGTTCAGCACGCGGTTGTGCGGCTCGGCGCGCAGCAGGCGCACGCGGTCGTAGATCTCCTTGACGTTGCTCTCCGAGCCCGGCGTCTTCACCACCTCGGCGCCGTAGCCCTCGATCATCCGGTAGCGCTCGGCGCTCATCTCCTCGGGCAGCACCACCAGCGAGCGGTACCCGAGCCGCGGCCCCACCCACGCGCCCCCGATGCCGAAGTTGCCGGTGGAGGGGAACACGAGCGTGTGCTGGCCGGGACGGCAGGCGCCTGCGAGCTGCTGCTCCGCCAGGATCGCGTAGGCCGCCCCGACCTTGTGCGAGCCGGTCGGGAACTGCCGTCCGGAGAGCACGACGATCGGCGACGGCACGCCGGTGAGCAGCTCCGGGAGCACGGTGTAGGTGAGGGCCCCGCCCGACTTCCATCCGATGTTCCACAGGTTCAGCGCGTCGAGCGGCCGCGAGCGGGCCTGGCGCGCCTTGCCCCGGAGCTCGACGGGCAAGAGGGAGGGATCCCGCATCTCCGCGTAGGTCGGTCCGAAGTTCATGGCGGCTCCATTGTCGGCGCGCTCGCCCCGCGTGACAACCGGCGACCCGCCTTGGCGCCCGCGCCGGCTGGGTGCTATACCACCCGGCCGGCCACGCGGCCGTCGCGATGATCCCCCCCCGCAGCGTCGTCCGCGCGCTTCCCTGGTGGGCGGCCGTCTTCCTGCTCGCGCTGGCCGCGCGCCTGGCGTTCCTCTGGGTGACCGACGGCCCGATCGTCTTCGGGCACGAGCGCGTCTACTTCAACAAGGGCCTGTGGATCGCCGAGCACCCGGACCCGTGGCGGTTCATCCTGCGCGAAGAGGCCTGGCGGAGCTGGGCCGGGCCGCACTGGACGCTGCCGCCGCTCTATCCGCTCTTCGTCGCCGCGTTCCTCCGGGCCTGGGGGACGAGCCTGCCCGCGCTGCTCGTGCTGCAGGCCGTCCTCGGCGCGCTGGCCGCGGTCGGCGTCGGCCGCCTCGGCCGCGAGGTGGATCCCGGCCGCGGCGCCTGGGCGGGGGCTGCGTACGCGGCCTACTGGCCGGCGGTGATCCTGCCCAGCACGACGCTGACCGAGAACCTGCACACGACGCTGCTGGTGTGGTCGCTGGCGCTGGTGGCCGCCGCCGCGCGCACCGGCGCGGTGCGCACCTCGGCGGCGGGCGGCGTCCTGCTCGGGGTCTCCGCGCTCGCGCGCACGGTCTCGCTCGCCTTCGCGCCGCTGGCGGCCGCCGTCCACCTGCGCTGGCGCGGCGGACGCCCCGGCGCCAAGGGCGCGCTGGCGCTGGTCGCCGGGTGCGCGGCCGCGGTCGCGCCCTGGACCGCGCGCAACGTGGCGCTGCACGGCGAGCTGATCGTGGTGGACACCGTGTCCGCGTACAACCTCTGGTACGACAACCTGTTCGTCAACGAGGACCGCGCGCGCATGCAGCAGGAGAGCATCGAGGCGCAGGCCACCCTCGGCGCGAAGCGGCGGCGCGCGGCGGCCCAGGCGATGCGCAACCTCGCCCGGTCGCCGCAGACGATGGCGCGCAAGGTCTGGGACAACGCGCGCTACTTCTTCCGGCCGGAGGCGCTCGACGCCCTGCTGCGGGTGGAGTACCCGCATCCCGGCTGGGTGCACGCCGGGTGGGTGGCCCTCGGCGACGTGCCGTTCCTGCTCGCGCTGCCGCTCTTCGCCGTCTACGCGGTGGCCGGCCGTCCGTCGCCGGCGCGGTCGGTCGTGGTCCTGTGGTCCGCGTATTACCTGGTCCTGCTCGTCGTCGTGTTCCACGCGCAGCTCCGCTACCGCAGCGCGTGGACGCCGGTGCTGTTCGCGGGAGCGGCCGGCGGGTTGGCGCCGCTGCTGGACGGCCCACGCCGCCGGGCCACGGCCGCGCTCGCGGGCGGGGCGGCGCTCGCGCTGCTCACCGTCGCGCCCTACGTGCCGGCGGCGTGGGCGGCCGCCCGGTCCGAGCGGGACCTGCGGCGGATGCGGGCGGCGCTCGCGCGCGAGGACGCCGCGGCGGCGGAGCGTGCCGTGCGCGACGCCGCCGCGCGCAACCCGTCGGCCGCGCGGCCGTGGCTCCGCTACGGCCAGGCGCTGGCGGCGGGCGGACGGACGCCGGAGGCCATCGGCGCGTACGAGCGGGCGGCGCGCGCGAACCCGGGCCAGCTCGTGCCCGTGCTCGCGCTGCCGCAGCTCCTGCGCGAGGCGGGACGCGCCGGGGACGCCGAGGCCGCCCAGGCCCGCGCCGACGCGGCCGCGCGCGCGTTCGACGCCTGGTGGGCGCTCGAGGTGGCCTGGCGGGAGCTGCCGCCGCCGCTCGCCGACGAGGTGCGGCTCGCCCGCGGCGACCTCGGCGCCGTGCGCGG
>DATBIZ010000645.1:0-1776 GCA_036556645.1 Vicinamibacteria bacterium
GGCGGAGCCGGCGCGCCCTCGCGCACGCAGAGCGCGGTGCGCAGGCCGGCCGCGCGCGCGGCGTCCACCTCTGCGCCCACGTCCGAGACGAACCGCACGTCGGCGGGCACGCGGCCGATCGCCGCCGCGATGCGACCGTACGTCGCCGCCTCCTTCTTCGGCCCGGTGGTGGTGTCGAAGTAGCCGGCGATCAGCGGCGTGAGGTCCCCGTGGGCGGTGTGGCCGAAGAGCAGCCGCTGGGCCAGCACGCTGCCCGAAGAGAAGATCCACGGGCCCGCGCCGCGCGCGTGCCACCTCCGGAACGCCGGCGGCACGTCGTCGTACACCCGCGCGCGGAGCGCGCCGGCGTGGAATCCCTCCTCCCAGATCCGGCCCTGGATCGCCTTCAGCGCGGTGGATTTCCGGTCGCGGTCCATCAGCCAGCGCAGGTAGGCGACGGCCGGGCCCGGCGTGGGATCGGACTCGTCCCAGCGCGGCGGGGAGTCGCGCGCGCCGCGCGCCTCGGCGGTGTGCTCGGCGCGCAGGGCCTGGAGGTCCGCGCGCACCGCGGCGTCCGCGCCTCGCCGCGCCAGGAAGCCGTCGAGCCTTTCCCGCGCATAGGCGAAGAGCACGTTGTAGACGAAGGACACCGGCGTGGTGGTGCCTTCGATGTCCACCACGAAGGCCCCGCTCGCCGCCGCTCCGCTCAGCGGGGCAGGTACGCCGGGCCCAGGCACACCGGCTCGAAGCCCCGGTCCACCCCGCTCTCCGTGTAGTGCGGCGTCCAGCCGGACGCGTCCTGGAACAGGCGGATCGCGCGGATGTCGCGCTCGGCGCACAGGTCGAACCAGTGGTGCGTCCCGCGCGGCACCCGGATCAGGTCCCCCGCCTCGACCTCGAGCGCGATCACCGGCTGCTGGCGCGGGTGGAGGTGGAACACGCCGCGCCCGCGCAGGATGAAGCGCACCTCGTCCTCGTCGTGCCAGTGCTCGCGGCTGAACTTCGCGAGCATGGCGTCGAGCCCCGGCGTGGTCGGCTTCACGTCGATCACGTCGGCGGTCACGTAGCCGCCGCGCGCCTTCAGCCGCTCGATCTCGTCGCGGTAGGCGGCGAGGACCTCCTCGGCGGGCGCCTCCGGCCCGACCGGGTGGGCCGGCTGCCAGCGCTCGTAGTCGATGCCGATCCCGGCCAGGTAGGCCGCGACCGCGGCGGGCTCGGTGATCGTGCGGTCCTGCTCCGGTATGCGGATGGTCGCCATCTCAGCCTCTCCCTTCGGCACGGCCCACGACCTCGAGCAGGAACTCCAGCACCTCGAGGTGGCGGCGGGCCTCCATGAGGTCGCGGCCCCAGGTGTACAGCCCGTGGCCGCGGATCAGGAACGCGTGGGCCTCGGGCCGGTCGCGCAGCAGCGCCTCGACCGCCGGGGCCGCCGCGGTCCAGTCCTGCGTGTTGTCCAGGATGGGGATCCACTCGCGGTGCTCGTGCGTGGTGACCCCGGCCAGGCCCTTCAGCATCTCGTAGCCCCCGATCGCGAGACCACCCTGCGGCGCGTGTCGCTCGGACAGCAGCGTCGACCACACCGAGTGCGTGTGGAGCACGGCGCCGGCGCGGCGGACGCTCGCCACCGCCAGGTGGAGGCGAGTCTCGTCGGACGGGCGGCCGGTCCCGCCGACCGGTGCTCCCTGCCCGTCCACCTCGAGGATCTGCGTGGGGTCCAGCCGGCCCGTGTCGGCGCCGCGGGGCGTGATGGCCAGGCGCAGGGGGGCGGTGGCGAGCACCAGGCTGAAGTTGCCGCTG
>DATBIZ010000646.1:0-3413 GCA_036556645.1 Vicinamibacteria bacterium
GCCTTGCTGCGGCCCACGATCCCGTAGTGGTCGAACTCCTCGTCGCGCTCGCTGCGCAGGTACAGGTGCTGGGTCTTCAGCCGCTGGTGGGCCAGCGCGCGCCCGGCGGCCACCAGCAGCTCCTCGACCTCGAAGGGCTTCTGCAGGTAGTCGAACGCGCCGAGCTTCATCGCCTCGATCGCGTTCTCGACCGTGGCGTGCGCGGTCATCATCAGCACCTGCGGGCGCTCGCCCTCCGGCGTGCCGGCGGCCAGCTCGCGGATCAGGTCCAGGCCCGTCAGCTCCGGCATGCGGTGGTCCACGACCAGCAGGTCGAAGGTGCGCTCGGCCAGCAGCCGCTGCGCCTCGCGCGGGCTGGTGGTCGCGGTCACGTCGTGGCCCTCGTCTCGCAGCGCCCGGCCGAGGGTCTTGAGGATCTTGTCCTCGTCGTCCACCAGCAGCACCGCGCCGCGCGGTTCCATCACGCGTGCGCGGCCACGGCCGCGGCGGGATGGCGCTCCGCGCGGGGGGCGGCCGCGGGCAGCTCGATGCGCAGGCGCGCCCCGGCCGGCTCGCGCGGCGCGGCGGTCAGGGTGCCGCCGAGCGCGTCCACGATGTTCTTCGCGATCGCCAGCCCGAGGCCGGTGCCGGTGCGCTTGGTGGTGAAATAGGGCTCGAAGACGTGGGGCAGGTCGCCGGGATCGATGCCGACCCCGCGGTCGCGCACCTCGATGGCCGCGCGTCCCTCGGCCAGCCGCTCGGTCCGCAGCTCCACGTCCGCGCCGTCGCGCGCGGCGTCGGCGGGACGCGCGCCGCCCGCGGCCAGCTCGACCGCTTCCCGCGCGTTCGAGAGCACGTTGAGCAGCACGGTGCGCAGCCGCTCGCCGTCGGTGACCACGGGCGGCAGCTCGGGGTCCAGGGAGAGCCGCAGCGCGGGCGCCCCCTCGCCGGTCATGGCGGCCGCCGCCGCCTCGCGGCAGAGCAGGTTGAGATCGGTGGGGGCGCAGGCGAGCGTAACGGGCTTGGCGAAGTCGAGCACGTCTCCCACGATCCGGTTGAGCCGCGTGACCTCCTGGTCGATGTCGCCGGCCGCCTCCTGCAGGTCGCGCGGGCTCAACCCGGGGCGCCGCAGCGTGCGCAGGGTGGCCTTGATGATCATCAGCGGGTTGCGCACCTCGTGCGCGATCACGGTGGAGAGCCGCCCGAGCGCGGAGAGCCGCTCGCGCAGCGCGGCCTCGCGCTGGAAGCGCGCGATCGAGTCCACCAGCGTGTTGAACGCGGCGGCCACCACCCGCGCCTCCTCGTCGTTCCACCGGCCGCCCAGGTGGATCCGGCGGGTGAGGTCGCCGGTGGCGGTGACCTCCCGCATCGCGTGGGTGATCGCGGTCAGCGGCCCCGTCACCGTCCGCGCCACCCCGTAGCTGAGCAGCACGGCCAGGGCGACGGCCACCAGCGCGGCCACGAACAGCCCGGCCCGGAACGTGCGCAGGAACTGCAGCCGCTCGGTGCGGGAGCGCAGGATCAGGGTCACGGGCTGCGGGCCGTCCGCGGCCGCGGCCAGCGGGCGCTCGAGCGCGACGTATTCCTCGCCGGCGAGGGTGAGCAGCCACTGGCGCCCGCGGTGGGCCTGGAGCAGCGCCGCGTCGTGTTCGCGGGGCAACGTGGAGGCGACCACCCGGCCGTCGAGGAGCAGCGCCACGTCGCTCTGCGACACCGCGCCGAACTCGGCGGCCAGGGCGGTGTCGAGCGCGAAGCCGACGCTGAGCGTGCCGAGCACCTCCCGCGGGCCCGCCTCGATCACGATCGGCACGGTCAGCACCTCGAGGGCCGGCGCGGGCCGCGTGCGGAAGGTCATCACCTCGCGGCCCTGCAGCGCGGCGCGCACCGCCGGTGACGGCTGCGCGTCGCGGCCGGCGCCGGGCGCCCCCAGCGCGACCAGCTCGCGGCCGCTGCGGTCGGTGACGGCGAAGAACTCGGCGTTCACGCGGCCGCGGTAGTCCTCGGCCAGCGGCGCGACCGTCGGCGGGTCCGCGGTCTCCACCGCCGCCTTGAGCCGGGGCAGGTCGGCCACCAGGCGCGCCAGCACGCGCAGGGTCTCCACCCGGGACGCGTGGTGGCGCTCGACCAGCGTCCCGACCTCGGCCAGGCCGCGGCGCAGCTCGGCCTCCGCCTCGCGCGCCACCCGCACCGTGACGAAGCGGACCGCGAAGGCCACGGAGAGCACGGCCACCAGCGCGCTCGAGAGGAAGATCCGCGTCTTGAGGCTGAGCGCGCTCATTGCACGAGGAAGTCCAGCTCGACCGCGGCGCCCTCCGCCACCCGCACCGAGCGGCTCTGCCGCGGCTGCCCGTCGTTCCAGGCCACGACCGTGTATTGGCCGGCCGGCACGTGGTCGATCCGGTAGCGTCCCTCGGCGTCGGTGAGCGCGAAGTAGCGGTGGGCGAACACCAGGATGAACGCGCTCATGTGGGAGTGGATGTCGCAGAACACGCGCACCACCCCGGGGCGGTCGAAGCGCACCGCCTTCGACCCGCCGCGGGCGTAGCGCCCCAGGTCGAAGCGCTTGGTCTTCGAGAACGAGAACACGTTGTGGTACGTGCGGTCGCTGTTGGGGAAGTCCACGGTGGTGCCGGCCAGCACCGGCAGCACGAAGGGCACGAACGCCTCGTTGCGCTGGTCCATGGTGGCGCGCGCGCGCACCGGCTCCTCGAAGGCGCCGCGGGGGGCCTCCTCGAGGTACACGACCGAGCGCCGGCGGTCGGGCGCGTCCGGGGCCGACGGCGCGCCCAGGTCGGTGACGCTGGGCCGCGTGCCGTGCGCGCCGGGCTCCCGGCGCACCTCGACGCGGCCGCGGATCGAGCCCACCGGCGCGCCGACCTGCGCCGCCGCGGGCGCCGCGGCGAGCAGCACGCCCGCCAGGAGGAGCGCGCGCGAGCGGAAGGGCGCCATCAGAACCAGAGCAGCACCTGTCCCACCAGGAAGTCCTGCTCGTGCACGACCCCGCCGTCGCGGCGGTTGCGCTGCCAGCCGGCCTTGACGTGCACGTAACGATGGACGGCGTACCCGGCGGCGATCTCGAAGCGGCGCACCGGGGCCTCCCAGGTGATGGTACCGGCGCTGGCCACGATCTCGCTGAAGGCGAGGTCGTCGAACCGCGCCGCGATCCAGGCGCCGGGCATCACCTTGTAGCGGCCCTCGACCATGGCCGCCCGCGCCCGCAGCGGGCTCCGCACCAGCGGCGTGCCCACCGCGGGCATGTCCCACTGGCTCCAGATCACCTCGGAGCGCACGAGCCAGTAATCGCGCGAATACTCCGCGTCCGCGCCCCAGGCGACCTGACGGTAGTCGCGGCCGGCCAGCGGCGCCGGCAGCGCCGCCAGGGCACGCCGGCCGAGGTACGCCCCGCGGGCCCCGCTCGCCCCGAGCACGAGGCC
>DATBIZ010000647.1:0-2585 GCA_036556645.1 Vicinamibacteria bacterium
TGACCTACACCCTGCGCGGCGCGCACGTCGGGCTCAACGTGATCTGGGACTGGGAGGCGCCGGCGGGAGCCGGGGACTCGCACTTCGCGTACTACCGGGGCACGCGGGCGAAGGTCGAGGTGCGGCAGGGCGCGGCGGAGAGGAACGTGCCGGAGGTCTACGTGGTGCCGAACCAGGCCGCGGACCAGGCCGCGGTGCGGGCGGCGGTCGAGAAGAAGATCGCGTCGCTGCAGGACCGCTTTCCGGGCACGGCAGTGCTGGACCTCGGCCGCGAGCTGCGCCTCCAGATCCCGGACCGGCTGCGCATCGGGCACGAGGACCACTTCGCGCAGGTCACGCGGAGCTTCCTGCGCTACGTGCGCGACCGCTCCGCGCTGCCACCGTGGGAGCGCCCGAACATGATGGCGAAGTACTACGTGACCACGGAGGGCACCGCGCGGGCGCGCCGTGCGCCCGTGAAGGCCGCGGAGCGCCGCGCCCCGCGCTGACGCGCGTCAGGGCGCCGAGGGCTGGCCGGCGACGAACGCGACGAAGGTCTCCTGCAACTCCTGACGCGTGGGGCGCACGAGCTGCCGGACGAGCGCGCCGTCCTTCAGGAACACGAGGTTCGGCCAGAGCCTCACGCCGAACGACCGGCCCAGCTTGCGCCCCGGACCGTCTTCGACCTTCACGTGCCGGACCTGGGGGTGCTGCTCGACCAGCCGGCTCACGTAGGGGGCCAGCGCGCGGCAGATCGGGCACCAGCCGGTGCCGAACTCGAGCAGGACCAGCCCCTGGCTGCGGTCCATCTCCTCGCGCGAGGGCGCCTCTTCGAGCGTCAGGTAGTCCGCGCTCATCCTCTCTAGTGTATCGTTCGGGCTCGGTCCGAAGAGGAGGCGCATGGATCCCGTCCGCGCCGGGCTGACCCTGCTGCGCGTCGCCGTGGCTTCGATGATGATCGTCCACGGAGTCGCGCGCGCGTCGCTCGGGATCGTGGACGACTTCGGGGTGGTCCTCGGCCGCTGGGGGTTCCCGGCGGGCGTGCCGCTGGCCTGGGCGATCACGGTCGTGGAGATCGCGGGCGGTGCCGCGCTGGCGCTGGGGAGGGCCGTACGCCCGCTCGCGCTGTGGTTCATGCTGCAGCTTGCGGCCGGCGTCTACCTGATCCACGGGCCCGCGGGATGGTTCGTGGTGGGCGCGGGACGCAACGGCGCCGAGTACTCGGTGCTGCTGATCACGTGCCTGATCGTCGTGGTGCTGGCCGACGAGGCCGCCTATCGCGTGGGAGGTCGCATGTCATCGCCGCGTGCCGCCGCCGCTTCGCTCGTCTTCCTGCTGCTCGCCGCCGGCGCGCCCGGGGACCTCCAGGCGCAGGAGTTCCCGGGCCAATACGCCGCGCCGCCGTCGGAGTGGCGGTACCCGGTGTGGCCGAGCGGATGCCGGCGGTTCACCGGCGAAGAGCAGGTCGCGTGCCTGCAGTTCGTGGCCGACAACTACGCCGGCCTCGGACGCTACGCGGCGGCCAACGGGGCGCTCGGCGGCACGCGGCCCGGCCAGCGCCGGGTGGTGTTCTTCGGCGACTCGATCACCGACAACTGGTCGAAGCCCGGCTACGGCGGGTTCTTCCCGGGCAAGCCGTACGTGAACCGCGGCATCGGCGGCCAGACCACGTCCCAGATGCTGCTGCGCTTCCGGCCGGACGTGATCGAGCTGCGGCCGGACGTCGTCGTGATCCTGGCCGGCACCAACGACATCGCCGGCAACTCGGGGCCGGTGACGCTCGACACCGTGCAGGACAATCTGGCGAGCATGGCCGAGCTGGCCAAGGCGAACCGGATCCGCGTCGTGCTCGCGTCGCTGCTGCCGGTCTCCGACGACAAGAAAGACCAGCAGGGCCAGCCGGTGACGCGCACGCGCGACCGGCCGCCGGCGAAGATCCGCGAGCTGAACGAGTGGCTGGCGCGGTACGCGCGCGACAACGGCCATGTGTACCTGGACTATTTCGCGGCCACGGCCCATCCAACCGGCCTGCTGCGCGGTGACCTCAACGACGACGGCCTGCACCCGAACGCGGCCGGCTACGCGGTGATGGCGCCCCTGGCGGAGAAGGCGATCGCGGCCGCGCTGGCGGGACGATGAGGCACCGCTGGAATCCCTGCTAGGGGACGTGTCACAGGGCGCGCGAGCGCTCCTGCGGCGGCCCGCGTTCACCGCCGTCGCGCTGCTGACCATCGCGATCGGCGTCGCCGCGAACGCCGCCGTCTTTACGGTCGTGGACGCACTGCTGCTCGCGCCGCTGCCGTTCGGGCCGCGCAGCGAGCGCGTGGTGCTGCTGCACGCGACCCATTCCTCGCAGGGCGGCCGTCCGCGCGAGTCCCGGCTCTCCTACGCCGACCTGCAGGACGTCCGCGGTTCGAGCCGGCTCCTCGAGGACGTGGCTGGGTACTTCCGCCGTCCGCTAACGGTCGGCGTGGACGGCGAAGTGGAGCGGGTCGAGGGCGCCGTCGTCACGCCGAACCTGTTCAAGCTGATCGGCGCCGCGCCCCAGCTTGGCCACACCTTCGACGAGGAGGGGGGGCCGGGTGTCGAGCGGGCCGTGATCGTCT
>DATBIZ010000648.1:0-13927 GCA_036556645.1 Vicinamibacteria bacterium
CGAAGCGCCGGTGCCGCTCGGGCGGCGCCCAGGGGGTATGCGGCTCGTACAGGTGCAGGAAGGCGAAGTATCGCTGCCCGCCGCGCTCCTCGATCCAGCGGAGGAGGGAGTCCACCGCCACGGCGCCGTCGCGCTGCGCCGCGCCCAGCGCGTCGGACCCGCCCTCGACCTCGATGCGGTCGTCGTAGGCGTCGAAGCCTCGCGAAACGCCCGTCTGCGCGCGCAGCACGTAGGCGGACACCGCCGCGCCGGTGGCGTAGCCCGCGGCCTGGAAGCGCTCGGCGAGCGTGCGGGGCCCGGGCTTCAGCGCGAAGCCGATGTTGTCGCGCACGCCGTGACGCGGCGGCTGCAGGCCGGTGAAGAGCGAGACGTGCGCGGGCAGCGTCTGCGGGCACGGGCTGATCACGTCGTCGAACACGACCCCCTCGCGCGCGAGCCGGTCCAGCGCCGGCGTGCCGCCCGCGCGGTAGCCGTACGCCGCCAGCCGGTCGGCGCGCAGCGTGTCGATGGAGACGAGGATCACCGGCGCGCCGTCGAGGCCGTGTGGCCCCCCGCCGCGGCAGGCGCCCGCGCACGCGACGACGGCCAGCGCGGCGGCGGCCCCCGCCCGGCTCACGGCGTCCCGCCGGCCCGCGCCGAGAGCCACGCGCGCACCTTCGCCACGTCCGGCGCCTCCCGCCGCGGCGCCGCGCGCAGGTAGGCCTCGAGGTAGGGACGCGCCTCGTCGGTCCGCCCGGCGCGCCGGAGCACGGAGCCCAGGTTGTAGAGCGTCTGGTAGTCGCGCGGGTCGAGGGCGACCGCCCGCTTCCAGTGCCCGATCGCGTCGGCCGTGCGGCCTTCGCGCGCCGCGATCACGCCCAGGCTGTTGTGCGCGCGCGCCAGGTCGGGGTCGAGCGCGAGGGCGGCCCCGAGCTCGGCGCGCGCGGCCGCGAGGTCGCCCTTCATCAGGTGCACCGTGCCCGCGTTCACGCGCGCCATCGCGTTCGAGGGGTCCACCCTGGCGGCCCGCGCGAACACGGCCAGGGCCTCGGCGCCGCGTCCGAGCGCCGCGAGCGCCATGCCCTGCGCGGTGAGCACGTCGAGGTGGGGCGGCTCGGCGGCGGCGAACGGCGCCAGCACGTCCAGCGTCTCCCGCGGCCGGCCCGCCTCGTTCAGGTACACGCCGAGCAGGGCGGCCGTCTCCGCATCCGTGGGCCGCAGGGCGAGCGCGCGGCGCGCGGCGGCGATCGCGCCCGGCAGGTCGCCCCGCGCGCGCTCGAGGTACGCGACCTGCAGGCAGGTCAGCGGGTCGTTCGGGCGCTCGGCGAGCACCTTGCGGCCGAGCGCGAGCGCGCCCTCCACGTCGCCCTGCGCGTGGAGCGTGATCATCCGGCTCGACAGGTCGTCGAGGGCGATCAGGCGCTTGGGATCGTCCGCGGGCCCGTAGCGCTCCCGGCGCGGGGCCGCGGAGGACGCGAGGTAGCCGAGCGCGCGCAGCTTCTCCCGCGTCTCGCTCGACTCCGCCGCGGGCGCGGCGCCACGGTCCTGCGCGCGCAGGGAGGCGAGCAGCGCGCGCAGCCGTCCGGCCTCGGCGGCGTGCGTCGCGGCGAGGTTCGTCCGCTCGCCGGGGTCGGCGCCCAGGTCGTACAGCTCGGGCAGCGGCAGCTCGATGTACTTCCACCGGTCCTGCACGACACCGGCGAGCGGCGCCCAGCCGCGGTTCAGCGACGAGGACAGCGCCTCGAAGTACGCGGGCGGCGCCTCGCCGCCGCCGCCCGCGATCGCCGCGCGCAGGCTGCGGCCGGGCAGCCCCGCCGGGGCGTCGAGGCCGAGCAGGTCGAGCACGGTCGGCAGCACGTCCACGTGCCGCGCGGGCGAGGTCACCACGGCCGCCGGCAGCGCCCGCGGCGCGTACAGGATCAGCGGCACGCGCAGCATCGCCTCGTAGGCGAACACGCCGTGGGTCAGCTCGCCGTGGTCGCCGAGCCCCTCGCCGTGGTCCGAGGTGAGCACCACCAGCGTGCGCCCGTTCCCGGCCTCGATCAACGGCCGCAGCAGCGGCTCGAGCGCGGCGTCGGCGGCCGCCACCTCGCCGTCGTACGGACGCGCGGCGAACCGTTCCGCGAAGGGCGGCGGCGGCGTGTAGGGGAAGTGCGGCTCGTAGAGGTGCACGAAGCAGAAGCGCGGCGCCCCCGGCTGCTCGCCGAGCCAGCGCACGGCCGCCTCCACCGCGCGCGCGCCGGCGCGCTCCGCCACCTGGAATCCGGTCTGCGTCTCGGCGCCCCCCAGGCGGTCGTCGTAGACGTCGAAGCCCGCGTCGAGGCCGAAGCGCGAGTCGAGGGGGAACGCGCTCACGAAGGCGCCGGTGCGGTAACCGCGGGCCTTCAGGATCGTGGCCAGCGTCGGCGTGCCGGCGGGGAAGCGGAACCCGCTGTTGTCGCGGACCCCGTGCTCGAGCGGGTAGCGGCCGGAGAGCAGGTTCGCGTGCGAGGGCAGGGTCACCACGTTGTGGGCGTGCGCGGTCTCGAAGCGCACGCCACCCGCGGCCAGCCGGTCCATCCAGGGGGTCTGCGCGGCGGCGCTGCCGTACGCGCCGAGCGCGTCCGCGCGCAGCGTGTCGACGCTGATGAGGAGCAGGTCGATCGGCCGCTCGCCGCCGACCGGCCGCGCCCGCCGGCCCGCGCCGGCCGCGAGCGCCACCGCCAGGCCCGCCACGAGCAGGCCACCGGCCACGTAAGCCGCGGTGCGGTGTCCGCGCCGGGCCGGCGGCGGAACGCCGGCACGCGGCGGCACGGGCCGCGCGCGCTCCTTCTTGTTCGACATCCGGCCCATGTTAGCGCGGCCGCGCGGACCGCCCGCCGCGCGGCGGCTCCGGCATGTCATATGTCAATCCAAATCGCTGGCTTGATTGACAGACGCCGGGTACATCGCTAGGCTTTGCCACGTATGGCAAAGAGGATGCGCCGCGCGACCGTCTCCATGGACCCGGTGGACCGCCGGCTGCTCCTCGCGCTCTCGCGGGACGGCCGGCGGCCGGCCGCCGACCTGGCCAAGGAGCTGGGCCTCTCGCGCCAGGCGGTCACCGAGCGCATACGGGATCTCGAGCGGCGGGGCGTGATCCGGGGCTACCGCGCCGAGGTGGACCCGGGGGCGCTCGGCCTCGCGGTGCGCGCGCACGTGCGGCTCACCCTGGACGGGCGCGCCCCGGCCAGGCAGTCGAAGGAGCTGCTGCGGCGCCTGGCCGCGAGCCCGCTCGTCCGGTCCGTGCACCGGGTCAGCGGCGAGGACTGCGTGGTGGCGCAGGTGCTGTGCCGGCGGATCGAGGACGTCAGCGCGCTGCTCGCGGAGCTGCAGGCGACCCGCGCCATGCAGTCCTCGCGCACCGCGTTCGTGCTCGAGACCGTGATGGACCGTGCCGGGCTGGGGACGCTCGAGCCCGCCATGCTGCCGGAGTAGGACGCCCGAGGGGAAAGGAACGAGGACGATGTCTCCGCGCCGGCGCCGTCTGTTGCCGTGGCTGTGCCTGGCCATCGTGTGGGTGGTCTGGGGTTCCACGTACCTGGCCATCGCGGTGGCCGTGCGCGAGGTGCCGCCGATGGCGGCGGCCGCGCTGCGATTCGTGGCCGCGGGGCTGGTGATGGGCGCGATCGCGCTCTTCGCCGACCGCGGACAGCCGCGGCCCACCCTGCGCCAGCTCGCCGACTACGCGCTGGCCGGGGTGCTGCTGCTCTCGATCGGCAACGCGCTCGTGATGTGGGCGGAGAAGCGGATCCCGAGCGGGATCGCGGCCCTGATCGTGGCCACGGTGCCGCTGTGGCTGCTCGTGCTCGACGGCCTGCGCCGCGGCGGCCGCGAATGGACCGTCCGCGCCTGGGCCGGCACGCTGATCGGCCTGGTGGGCGTGGCGCTGGTCGCTCGGCCCGAGGGCGGCGTGCAGGCCGGGCACTGGGCGGCCATCGGCGCGCTGCAGGTCGCGTGCGTCTCCTGGGCGATCGGCTCGCTCTACGCGCAGAACGTCCCCCGGCGCCTGCCGCTGTTCACCGCGGCCGCGGTGGAGATGCTGGCCGGCGGCGGCGTGCTGGTGCTGGAGTCGGTGCTGATGCGCGAGGACCTGTCGCTGTTCGCGACCGCGTCCCCCTCCGCCTGGTGGGCGATCGGCTACCTGGGCCTGTTCGGGTCTCTGGTCGCGTTCACCGCGTTCGCGTTCGCGCTGAACGAGCTGCCCGCGAGCACGGTGGGCACCTACGCCTACGTCAACCCGGTGGTCGCGGTCGCGCTCGGCAGCGTCTTCCTCGACGAGCCGCTCTCGCCGGGCCTGCTGGCCGGCGCGGTGCTGATCGTGGCCGCGGTGGTGCTGACCACGCTGCGCCCGCGCGGGGAGCGCGCTCGGTCCACCCCCGCCCCGGTGGGCGTGGCGGAGCCGGCGGAGACCGCCTAGCCCGGCTACTCCGTGTACCGGAGCGTGAAGCGGCCCACCACCGCGTCCTTCGCGTCCGCCGTGTGCACGGTCCCGGCCAGCGTGGCGCCCTGCAGCGTCGCCCGGTAGCGGCGCGCGGCGGCGCCGCTGGTGGTGCGGAAGGTCAGCACGCCCTTGTCGTAGCTGACGTCGAGGACGGGGATCTCCATGCCCACCGCGCCGGCGCGGGAGGTGACGGCGCCGCTGAGCCTGGTCCCGTTCGCGCTCAACCGGAGCTGCAGCGGCCGCTCGCCCACGCCGTCCTCCTGCAGCGTGCCGCGCCAGGTGCCGGTGACCGCGGCCGCCGCCACCGCCTGGCCCTGCGCCGGCACCATCAGCGTCATCTCGCGGAAGCCACGCGCCACCGTCATCGGCAGCGGCTCGACCAGGCGCGTGGGCACGCCGGACCCGGGCCCGCCCAGGCGCTCCGCCTCGGCGTAGAGGTCGAGCAGCACCTTGCCGCGCGCCGAGGCCTGCACCACCCGCACGGGGCGCTGGCGCTCGACGAACAGCGCCTGCATGTCCTGCAGCACCGCCGCCCAGTGCGCGGCGACGGCGCGCGCGGTGGGGCGCGTGGAGGCAGGCACGATCGGGGGCGCGTAGGCGGCCGCGTCGGCGGAGGTGACGGACACGACGACCTCGCCGCGCTCGCCGGCCACCAGCGCGGGCGTCGGCGTGTCGCGCAGCACGATCGGCTTGCGCGCCGAGAAGGCCGCGTCGAGCGCGGCGGCCACGCGCACCGCCCGCTCGGCGGGGGAGGGCGCGCCGTCGCGTCCCGCGAGCAGCAGCACGGGGCCGAGCGCGGTGGAGACGAACACGCGCGCGGCCGAGGGGTCCTCGGGCACCGGCGCCGCGAAGAAGTGCGGCACGAACACCGAAGCGGACGGCCGCTGCACGGCGAAGGTGCGCCCGCCCGAGGACGTGGAGCCGCGCGCCTTCACCACCACGGGGATGTCCAGCTCGCCCGCGGCCGCGTTGACCGGCGGCACCACGGCCTGGATCTCGGTCTCGCTCGCGCTGAGCACCAGGGCCGGCTCCGCGCCGAAGGTGAGCGTGTTGGCCGCGGGCGCGGGGTCGAACCCGCGCCCGCGCAGGGTCACGCGATCGCCGGGACGGCCGCTGCGCGGCGCGATCTCGGTGACCAGCGGCAGCCGGCCGAGCAGGAGCTGCAGCGCGGGCGCGCTGTCGTTGCCGACGGCGACGGTCACGGGGACGCTCCGGCCCTCCTGGAACGGGAGGTCCGCGGGCACGCGGAAGTGGACGCGCCCGGCGTCGTTCTCGACCACGTCGGCCGGGATGCCCGCCACGCGCACCGCGAGCGGCTTCACGTCGAGGTTCTGCCCGGTGATCACCAGCTCGCTGCCCGGCTCCGCCACGTCGCTGTAGAGCTTGAGGCCGTGCGGCAGCTTCCGGACGCGGAGGAAGACCGGGTTGCTCTGGCCGCCGCTGGTCTCGACCACCACCGGCACGTCCGCGGAGCCGCCGGTCTCGAGGTCGCCCGGGACCGTCACGGTCACCTGCGTGGCCGTCGCCGCGGTGACCGGCACCGTCCGCGTGCCGATCCGGACCGTGTTGCCGGCGGGGTTGTCCGCGAAGCCGGTGCCGGTGAGCACCAGCGACTGCCGCGGCGCGGCCTGCGGGGGGAGAAGCGCGGTCAGCGTGGGCAGCGGCGGGCGCAGGCGCGTGTAGGCCATGAACGCGCCGCCGCCGAGCACGAGCAGCACGAGCGCGATCCACACGATCGGCGGGATCGAGGGAAGCGACCGGGCCGGCCGCGCCGGCGCGGCCCGGCGGCGTTCGCGTCGCGGCGCCGGCTCGTCCGACTCGTCCGACGCGTCGCCGGCCGACCGCGCCGGAGGCTCGATCGAGGGCAGCTCGGACAGCTCGCTCGAGAGCGGGCGCGGCCGCGAAGGCTCCGGCCGCGGCGGCGCCACCGGCGTGTCGAAGATGATCGCGGGCGTGGTGAGTCCCGGGCGTTCCGCCGGCGCGGGCGGCGCCGGCGTGGGCAGGACCGGCGCCGCCCCGGCTCCGGGAAGCGGCACGAACGCGCTCGGGGGTACGGAGGCCGCGGCCGGTTCCGGGTCCGCCGGCAAGAGCTGCAGCGGCGGAGGCTCCTTGCCCAGCCCGAACTCGTCCTGTTCCGGCGCCAGCACCAGCGGGGCCGGCATCGCGGACTCCGCGGGCACGCGCGCCAGCAGCTTGACGCTCTGCTTGGAGCCGGGGGGGCCGAGGCAGATCCGGTCGCCGTCCTGGAGGGCGTAGTCGCTGCCGATCTTCTCGCCGTTGACGTAGGTCCCGGCGGCGCTGCCGAGGTCGGTGAGGAGGACGCCGCGGCCCTCCCAGACGACGCGGGCATGGTTGAAGTCCACGTTCCCGGCCTGCAGGCGGAAATGGCAGTCGGGGCCGGACCCGAGGGCCTTCTCGAACCCGAGCGATTCGAGGGCCAGCTCGTCGCCGTCACGAGGCGGTCCCGTGACGATCAGGACCGGATGCGTAGGCTCCTGGGAAGGCTCGCTCACCGCGTCCTCCAGGGATGCCGGCGGCGCATCGTCGGTGGGGAGTTGAGCATAGGGGGGCGGGGCTGTCAACGCGCCCGAGGGGCTTCCTTTGCACTCGCGGTCGGTCGGTGCTAGCGTCGTTTTTTTCTCGTCCCTGATGAAGGCAGCGTCTCGAGAT
Organism: Vicinamibacteria bacterium; assembly: GCA_036556645.1. Lineage (GTDB taxonomy): Bacteria > Acidobacteriota > Vicinamibacteria > Fen-336 > Fen-336 > DATKEG01. The sequence continues at coordinate 7,112 of DATBIZ010000648.1, forward strand.
CCGGCACGGCGCGACGCGGCGGGGAACGTCCGCGCTGTCCGTATCCCCTTCATCCAGAAGGCTTCCCTGACCGTGGCCGGCGACGCCGAGGAGATCTTCCTCGTGGACCTCGGGCTGCACGGCGCCTTCGCCGAGCGCGGCGGGGCGCTTCCGGTCGGCGCGCGGGTCACGCTGCGGTTCACGCTGCCGGGCAACGAGATCCCGCTCACGATCGGCTGCCGGGTCGCCTGGTGGCACGCCCCGGGCGCGCCGCTCGTGTCCAAGGCGCTGCCCGCCGGCGTGGGCCTCGAGTTCGTGGACTGCTCCCCAGAGGACAACGGCCGCCTCCGCCGTTTCCTGGAGGCTTACCTGCGGCGCTCCGCGGGCCGGCGCTTCCACCGGCCCCTGCCGCTCGCGGGAGACGGAGACGAGCCATGAAGACGATCGGGGCGCTGGTGACGGGCCGGACGGAGCTCTACTTCCTGGCCCCGGACCAGAGCGTGCGCGAAGCCGCGCGCTACATGACCGAGCGCCGGGTGGGGGCGGTGTCGGTGCTGGAGGGCACGCGCCTGATCGGCGTGCTGTCGGAACGGGACATCATGGCCCGCGTGGTGGCGGCCGGGCTCGACCTCGACCGCACGACGGTCGCGGACGTGATGACCAAGGACATCGTGGTGGCCAAGGCCGACGACTCGCACGAGGACGGGCTGCGCAAGATGAAGCAGGCCGGATGCCGGCACCTGCCGGTGATCCAGGGCGACCGGCTGATGGGCATGGTGTCGCAGCGCGACCTGCTCCAGGTGGACCTCACCGAAAAGGACGAGGAGATCCGCTGGCTCAACGCCTACATCCACTTCATCCCGCCGGTGCGCAAGGGGACGTCCTAGCTGGCGGCGGTACGCGTCGTCCTCGTCCGGCCCGCCTCGCCCGGCAACGTGGGCGCGGTGGCGCGGGTGGTGCGGAACACCGGGCTCGAGGGCCTCGACCTGGTCGCGCCGGGCGACTGGCGGACGCTGGAGTGCTGGCGCACGGCCTGGCGCGCGCACGAGGTGCTCGAGCAGGCGCGCGTGTTCGACACGGTGGCGGCCGCGGTCGCGGAGGCGACGTGCGTCGTCGCGCTCTCCGGCCGCAAGCCGGGCGGGGCGCCGGCGGCCGAGGTCCGGGAGATGGCGGCCGAGGTCGCGGCCCTCGCGGACGAGGACCGCGTCGCGCTGGTCTTCGGGCCGGAGACGAGCGGCCTCGCCGACGAGGAGCTGTCCGCCTGCGGGCGCCGCGCGTTCATCCCGTCGCATCCCGCGCAGCCGTCGCTGAACCTGTCCCACGCGGTGATGGTGACCGCGTACGAGGTGTACCGCGCCGGGCGGAGGGCGCCGGCCCGCCCCCGCCGGGCCTCGACCGCCGAGAAGGAGGCGCTGCTGGCGCTGTGGCGCGTTGGCCTCGAGTCGGTCGAGGCGCTGCCGCCGCACCGTCCGGAGGGCGCGTTCGCGCAGTGGCGCGCCCTGCTGCAGCGCGCCGACCTGACCCCGCGCGAGGTGCGCCTGTTCGAGCACGTGGCGCGGAAGATGGCGCAGGCCGCGGCGCGGCGCCACGCCCCCGCCCGTGGGCGTTGACGAGCGCCCGTTCGAGGACGTGCGCTTCTCCGAGGGCGGCTTCTCGATCCCGGAGCTGAAGTGGCGCGAGCTGCTGTTCGTGGGCGCGATGCGCGCGGAAAAGGAAGCGTTCGTCCGGGACGAGTCCCGGGAGATGCCCCCCTTCGCCGCCGGCGACCTGTTCCCCCCCGGCGTGCGGTTCCGGGCCGCCCGGGAGGGGGGGCGGGTGCGTTTGGAGCGGGTTTCCGGCGCAGGGATATAATCGGCATTTTGGAGCCGTGCCGCACTCCATGCCTCTCCGGATCCTGCCGCGGCCGCAGCACACCGTCTCGCGCAAGGACATCGATCCCGATGCCTTGAAGGTCCTCTATCGCCTGAAGAACCACTCCTTCACCGCCTATCTGGTGGGCGGGGGCGTGCGCGACCTGCTGCTCGGCCGCAAGCCAAAGGACTTCGACATCGGGACCTCGGCGCACCCGCAGGCGGTCAAGCGCCTGTTCCGCAACTGCTTCGTGATCGGCCGGCGCTTCCGGCTCTGCCACGTGCGGTTCGGCCGCAAGGTGGTGGAGGTCTCGACCTTCCGCAAGCAGGCGCCGCCCGACGACGGCGACACCCTGATCCGCCGCGACAACACGTTCGGCACGCCCGAAGAGGACGCCTTCCGCCGCGACTTCACCGTGAACGCGCTCTTCTACGACATCGCGACGTTCTCGGTGATCGACTACGTGGGCGGGCTCGAGGACCTCGAGAAGCGCACCATCCGGACCATCGGCGACCCCGAGGTGCGCTTCCGCGAGGACCCGGTGCGCATGCTGCGCGCGGTGGCCCTGGCCGCGCGGCTCGGGTTCACGATCGAGCGCGACACCCTGGAAGCGATCCGCGCGCTGCGCGGCGAGATCCTGAAGAGCAGCCCGGCGCGGCTGCTCGAGGAGATCTACAAGATCCTGCGGCAGGGCGCCTCGCGCAAGACGTTCGAGCTGCTGCACGACGCCGGCCTGCTCGCCTATCTGCTGCCCGAGGCGGACGAGGCGATCGTCGAGCAGCCGGAGCGGCTGCTGGGCAGCCTGTCGCGGCTCGACGACTACCGGAACGCGGGCCTGGCCGCGCCGGAGGACCTCGGCAACTCGGTGCTGATGGGCACCCTGCTCGTGCCGCTCGGGATCTCGCTGCGGCGCACGGCGCTGCCGCCCTCGCGGGGCCGCCGCAGCGACGCCGACACCCCGCGCGACGCGGCCGAGCCGCCGCTGGACGTGGCGGCGGAGATGGCCGCGCTCGGCGACGGGGCGGACGAGGATGGCGGCGAGGGCCGGTTCGCGGCGTTGTCGCTGCCGTTCGCGCGGCGCGACCTCGACCGGCTGCGCCTGATCCTGGCGGCGCAGAGCCGGCTGCGCGAGGTCCACCGCTCCCCGCGCACGCAGCACGTGCTGGCCGGGCGCGGCTACCTCGAGGACGCGCTGCGGTGGATGGAGATCCACGGCGGCGTGCAGGGGCAGGAGCTGGCCGCGCACTGGCGCGGGCTGGGGCTCGCCGCGCCCGCGGAGGCGGGCGAGGACGGCGCCGTGGCGGCCGCGCACGCGGAGGCCGACGGCGGCGAGGCCGCGCCCCGGCGGAGGCGGCGGCGCCGACGGCACCGGCGCCGCCCCCGCTCGACGCCTCCGCTGCCGCCCACGGCCTGATGGCGCGCCTGACCGACGACGAGGTCCACGCGCGGCTGCAAGCCCTGACGGGCTGGGAGCGGCACGGCGACGCCATCCGCCGCACGTACAAGTTCGGGAACTTCAAGGACGCGATGGCGTTCGCGAACCGGGTGGCGGAGCTGGCCGAGGCGCAGGACCACCACCCCGACATGCTCGTGCAGTACGGCGCCGTCACGCTGACGCTGACCTCGCACGACACGGGCGGCCTCACCGCGCGCGACTTCCGGCTGGCCCAGACGATCGACGCTTGAGGGCGCTGGTCACCGGCGCCCATGGCCAGCTCGGCCAGGCGCTCGTCCGCCTGCTGGGGGACCGCGTCGCCTGGGCGGGGGGCCGGGACGAGCTCGACGTCCGCGACCCCTCGGCCGTGCGGCGCGTCGTGGCCGCGGCCCGTCCCGACGTCGTGATCAACGCGACGGCCTACAACAAGGTGGACGCCGCGGAGTCCGAGCCGGCGGAGGCGCTGGCGGTCAACGCCGAGGGGCCGCTGCACCTGGCCCGCGCCGCGGGCGAGGCGGGCGCGCGGATCGTGCACGTCTCCACGGACTACGTGTTCGACGGGCGCGGCACGCGGCCGTACGCCGAGACCGACCCGCCGAACCCGATCGGCGCCTACGGCGTGAGCAAGCTCTCCGGCGAGCTGCTGGTGGCCGGCGCCACGCCCGAGCACCTGATCGTGCGGACCAGCGGGGTGTTCGCGGCCGGCGGCAGCCGCGCCAAGGGCGGCTCGTTCGTGGAGCGGATCCTCGCCCGCGCGAGGGCCGGCGAGCCGCTGCGCGTGGTCGCGGACCAGGTGTTCTCGCCGACCTACGCGCCGGACCTGGCCCAGGCGATCCTCGCCCTGCTCGACCGCGGCGCGCTCGGCGTGGTGCACGTCACGAACCAGGGCACCTGCAGCTGGCACGAGATGGCCTCGGCGGCGCTCGAGCTCGCCGGCCTGCGCGGCGTGCCCGTGCAGGCGATCCGCGCCGAGCAGCTCGCCGCGGCCGCGCGCCGGCCGGCCTGGTCGGTGCTCGACAACGCGCGCTGGCGCGCGCTGGGGCTCCCGCCGCTGCGCCCGTGGCGCGAGGCGCTGCGCGAGATGCTGGCCTCTTCCGCGCCGCGCGGTTGACGCGCCCGGCAAGGATCCCATAGACTCCTTGTTTGTCCCCGCCGGGCGGTTAGCTCAGCGGTAGAGCATCGGTCTTACACACCGAGGGCCACAGGTTCGAACCCTGTACCGCCCACCAGCTCTCCGCGATTCCCCCCGCGCGCGGTTCCACCTACAGCGGGGTGGTAGTTCAGCTCGGTTAGAACGCCGGCCTGTCACGTCGGAGGTCGCGGGTTCGAGTCCCGTCCACCCCGCCAACTTCCCCTTCGGAACGAGCCGTTTCCGGCTACGGCTCTCTTGGCGATCGCGTCGGCAGGCTGGTGGTTACGGTCCTGACGACCTCCAGCACCTGTTTCTCGTGCGCCGGGTTGCACCATAACGTGGAGGATTCCTGCTCCTCGCTGAACTGGATCGGCGTGGCGCCATCATCCAGGGTGGCCTTGGCCAGTCGCTCCGCCACCGCCTGCAGGGCGGCCTTGTCCGGGAGCTTGAGGGCCTTCATACCGACCTTGCCTTGCCAGCCGCGGATGGCGGTGTTGGAGAGACATCCCGGATCGTCCGTGCCGAGCTGGCAACGTCGCTTCGCCGGATCGCGGACGTAGTAGTCGACGAGCGCCTCCGCGCTGAGCACTTCGGACACGTTGGGAAGCGGCAGCTGGATACGATAGGCGTAGGGACTGCGGAGAGCGTGTTCGCTGAACGAGCACTCGTCTCCCTGGAAGACGCAGTCGCGGGCGTCCTGGCGCAACCTCTCCAGGGTGCCCATGATCGCGTCCTGCATCGTCTCCAGCGCGAGGATCTGATCGTGCGTCAGCGCCGTCGGCGGTGGGGGCGCCGTGGCGGCAGGACTCGCCGACGGCTTGGCAGCAGGTGGACGCGCGGGCGGATGACGCGGGAAGCTCACCTTGCCCGCCGCGTCCATCGTCGCCGCAACGAAATCTGTCGGGTGGTCGAGGATGTACTGGATCTCGTTGTAGAGCGAGTTGTACGAACCCCAGTAGCTCGCCAACTGCTCCAACTCGTTGACCGGCCCGGTCAGGTCCTCGCCCGGCCAGTTGGACAGCGCCTCGTAGGGCGTGATTGCCATATGGAAGTCCTTTGGCTGATCCGCCGCCTGCGCGAGGTGTTCCAGCCTGTCCAGCAAGTCCGCCTTGGTGACGGGGATGGGCTTGCCTTTACCACCCGTCTGAAACAGCGACAGGCGCATGCGCTCGGAGCGGTAGGCGTCTTTCGCCGTGTTGTCGAAGTTCGCTTTCATCCGCGCGCCCCAGCCTGACCCCGTCAGCTCGGCGGCGATCGTCTCCTGCTCCGACTGCGTGGTCGCCTTGATCGTGAGCACCGCCGTCAGCTTGGCGCCGCTGAACACCGCGGATACGAAGGCGTTGCCACAAGCGTGCTCGAACTCGCCCCGATCGCGGCGCTTGGCGAGCGCCAGCGCTTCCCCGGTCAATCGGATGGCGCCCCGTGTGCCGCCGCGTTCGTCGATCAGGTTGACGCCTTGCGCCGCCTGGGTTCCCGCCACGGGGAGCGGCGCGGCATACCGCACGCCGTTCTCGACCGCCGCCTGGAGGACGAAGGACGACGAGAATCCGTTGATGTCCAGCTCCTTGGCGAACTGCGCCTTGCCGCCCACCTCGTAGCCGATGGTCTTCACGGACGCTTCGGCCGACAGGCCCATGCGCTGCATGACCTCGTAGCTGTCCGAGACTTCGTGCATGCTCATGTGGCTCGTCTGTCCGGGCTCGTTGCCCTCGACGAACTCCACGCAGATGGTCGGCACGGATTCACCGTGGAAGGTGTTCCAGCCCCACCCCAGGCTGATGCCGGTGTCCGGGACCTCCACGATGGTCGTCGAATCCAGATGCGTCTCGCGGTAGTTGAGCTGGGGGCCGGACTCGTGCGCCGACCGGCCGGGATCCGACCCGTTCCCGCACGCACTCAGCAGCGAGGCCAGCACAGGAGCACCGATCATCGGGCCCATCCGCTGCCGGGTAAGGACGGGAGCGCCGCCACGGCATCGAGCCGTCCGCGCGACTTTGGAGCGCATGCTCATCATGGCGTCATCCCCTCCAGTGGAAAGGAGCGCCTGCGCTGGTCGGCATGTATCCGTGACGGTGCACGTCGGGCAGGCGGACGTTGCTCACGGCCGTGCAGGAGGCCAGTGGCGCCTTGATCCTACCTCGTCCGAAACCCCTTCTCCCTGAAGAAGTCGCTGCGATGAGGCGCGCCCGATGGATTCGGGCGCGCCGGTAGACGAGGTCAGGAGCGCCCGTGCACTACGCGTGTCATCTGGCCGCTCCCCTACCAGTGCGGCTCGATGCCGGCGGGCAGTGCGGTGACCCCGCTGCCGTCCGCGTTCATCTTGTGCACGTGCCGGTTTCCAGAGCCGCTCGACACCGAGCTGAACAGGATCTCGCCGCTCGCGCCCCAGGCCGGATCGAGGTCGTTCCCCGGCCGATTC
>DATBIZ010000649.1:0-6225 GCA_036556645.1 Vicinamibacteria bacterium
GGCCGCGAGGTCGGTCACGATGTCGCCGGACATGTTCGAGGTGACGATCACCTCGAACTGCGCCGGATCGCGCACGAGCTGCAGGGCCAGGTTGTCCACGTAGAGGTGCGTGGCCTGCACCTGGGGGTATTCGGCGGCGACGGAGCGGAACACGCGCTGCCACAGCTCGTGCGCGTGCACGAGCACGTTGGACTTGTCCGCCATCGCCACCCGCGCGCGGCCCGTGCGCACCGCGTGCTCGAAGGCGTAGCGCACGATCCTCTCCACGCCCTTGCGCGTGTTGAGGTCCACCTCCGTGGCCACCTCGTCCGGCGTGCCCTTCTTGAAATGGCCGCCCATCATCACGTACAGGCCCTCGGTGTTCTCCCGGAAGACGACGAAGTCCACGTCCTCGCGCCGGGCGCGCTTGAGCGGGCAGAGCCGCTCGTCCAGCAGGCGCACGGGGCGGTAGTTCACGTAGAGGTCGAGGGCGAAGCGCAGACCGAGCAGGATGTCCGCGGCGTGACGGTTGTCCGGCACCCGTGGGTCGCCCATCGCGCCGAGCAGGATCGCGTCGAACTCGCCCTGCAACCGTCCGACGGCGCCGCTGGGTAGCGTCTCGCCCGTCTTGAGGTAGTGGTCGGCGCCCCAGGGCAGATGCGTCGCCTTCACCCGGCGCCCGGATGCCTGGGCCACCGCCTCGAGCACGCGCACCGCCTGCGCGATCACCTCGACGCCGATGCCGTCGCCGGCGATCACCGCGACGCGCAGGTCGGCCGACGGCACGGCGCTATCCGGGGAAGGGGTACATCAGCCAGCCGACGGCGATCGCCGCCAGCACGAACGCGCCGAAGGCGCCGAGCGCGAAGCGCACGCGCGCGCGCAGGTCGTCGCGCAGCAGCGTGGCGAACACGGCCGAGACCAGCGCCGAGAACACGATCAGGTACAGCAGGTGGCTCGCCCTCACGGCTTGCGCCCCATGGCGATGTCGAACGCGTCGAGGATGACCAGGATGTTCAGCAGGCCGCCCACCTCGGTGAACGTGTTCCCGTACTCGTGCGTAACGGAGGTGACGAGCCCCGCGTCGAATCCCAAGGCGCGGGCCGCGAAGTAGGGCGCCCCCAGCGCCATCTGGGCCAGGCTACGCAGGAAGGCGAGGGGGTCGTCGAACCCGATGTACATCTGGAGCCGCGCGTCCATGGCCACGCCCATCGCGAACAGCGCGCCGATCGCGCCCAGGAAGAGCAGCCCCTTGCCGGTGCGGCGCAGGAACAGGTGCCCGGCGCCCGGCAGCAGCCAGGCCAGCAGGCAGGCGGGCACGGCGGCGGCGGGACGGGCGCGGAGGGCGGCGGCGGGACGGGTCTCGGCCAAACGATGTCCTCTCTCCCGCGCGCGGCGGGAAAGCAGCGATCGTATCACCGGCCGCGCGCGGAGCGGAGCCAGGAGCGCTGCGTGGCATAGCGGGCCACATCCGGCTAATATGACCCGAGGGGAGAGAAATCCAATGCGTCGCAGGCGTTTGCTGTTCGCGCTGCTCACGGCGGTCCTGCTCCCGTCCGCGGCCATGGCCGTGGAGACGATGCCGCTCGACCAGGTCAAGCCCGGGATGAAGGGCGTGGGCCGCACCGTCTTCGAGGGGACCGACATCGTCGAGTTCGACGTCTCGATCATCGGCGTGCTCGAGAACGTCGGGCCCAAGCAGAGCATGATCCTGGCGCGGCTGACCGGTGGGCCGCTGGAGAAGACCGGCGTGATCGCGGGCATGAGCGGCAGCCCGGTCTTCATCGACGGCAAGCTGATCGGCGCCGTGGCCTACGGGTTCCCCTTCTCCAAGGAGACGATCGGCGGCATCACCCCGATCGCCGAGATGATCGAGCTGACCGACAGCGGCACGGACCTGCCGCGGGCGGCCTCCACGCGGTTCGCGCCGAAGTGGGGCGCGTCCGGTCCCGCCGCTCCGCTCGACCGCGACGCGCTGATGGCGTCGCTGCGGCGGCCGCTGCAGGCGGTGACGCTGCAGCCCGGCGCCCTGACCAGCGGCGCGCTGCCTCCGCAGCTCGCCGGCGTCTCGCTGACTCCCCTGTCGCTGCCGCTGGTCTTCTCCGGGTTCGACCCCGCGACCTTCGAGTGGGCGCGCGGCGTCTTCGGCGGCCTCGGGTTCACGCCGGTGCTCGGCACCGGCGGGGGGAAGCTCGCCTCGCAGGACCTGCCGGACCTGAAGCCCGGCGCCGCCCTCGGCGTCTCGCTGATCGAGGGCGACATGGACCTCTCGGTCACCGGCACCATCACCCACATCGACCAGGACCGCGTCTACGCGTTCGGCCATCCCTTCTACAACCTGGGCCCGACCAACTTCCCGATGAAGAAGGCCTACGTGTACTCGGTGTTCCCGAGCCTGTACCAGTCGTGGAAGATCAGCACGGCCGCCTCGGAGCCGGTCGGCACCATGGACCAGGACCGCACCACCGCGATCGCGGGACGGCTGGGCAAGTCGCCGCGCATGATCCCGGTCAACGTGAAGCTCACCACCAGCCGCGGGCAGGAGCGCTCGTTCGCGTTCCGCATGGTCGAGGACGAGCTGTTCACCCCGGTGCTCGCCTTCGTGGGCGTGGCCTCGGTGCTGCAGGGCAACGAGCGCGCCTTCGGCACCTCGACCATCAAGCTCGACGCGAGCGTGCGCCTGTCCGGCGGCCGCGAGGTGCGGCTCACCGACCTGTTCACGCAGGAGCAGCCCGCGATGCAGGCCGCCACCCTGGTGGCGGCGCCGCTCTCGTACCTGTTGACCAACGACTTCGAGAAGGTCAGCGTCGAGGGCCTCGACATCGAGGTCTCCTCGATGGAGACCATCCAGACCGCCACCCTGCAGCGCGCCTGGATCGAGCGCGACGGGCCCGTGCGGCCCGGCTCCACGCTGCCCCTGAAGATCGCCCTGCGCACCTACCGCGGCGAGACGCGCACCGAGACCATCCCGGTGACGATCCCGGCCAGCGCCCCCGCCGGCAACTACACCCTGCTGGTGGCCGACGGCGGCGCGCTGACCGCGATCGAGCAGCGCGAGATGCGCCAGGCGTTCGTGCCGAAGGACATGGACCAGCTCCTGCGCGCGATCAACGGCCTGCGCCACAACCACCACATCTACGCGCGCCTGCTGCGCGCGGACGAGGGCGCGATCGTGGGCGGCGAGTACCTGCAGTCGCTGCCCCCGTCCGTGATGGCCGTGCTCGGCGGCTCCGAGCAGGGCGGCCACGTCGTGCCGATCCGCACCGCGGCGGTCTGGGAGTCGGAGCTGGCCACCGATCACGCGGTGAGCGGCTCGCGCCTCCTGTCGCTCGCCGTCGAGCGGTGACACCCACCTTGACCCGCGGCGCCCGTTGAGCGCCCTGGAGGCTTGATGTCCCGTCGCCGTCCCGTCGTGTGCCTGGCCGTCGCGGCCGTGGCGCTGGTCACCACCCTGCCCGTGCGCGCCGCGCAGCCGCAGTTCTGGCGCATCGAGGGCGCGCGCGACTTCCTCGAAGGCGACAGCGACGGGCTGTCCATAGACTCCGAGGGCCGGGTGCGCCTGGCGCCGGCCACGCGAGCGCTCGCCGACACCGAGGCGCCCTACGTGTGGGCGCTGGCGCGCGACGGCCGCGGCACCCTCTACGCGGGCACCGGCAACGACGGCAAGGTGTTCAAGGTGGACGGCGCGAAGTCCACGGTGTTCTACGACGCCGCGGAGCTGGAGGTGCACGCGCTGGCCGCGGGGCCGGACGGCAAGCTCTACGTGGGAACGTCGCCGGACGGGAAGGTGTACGCGGTGGACGCCGCGGGCAAGGCGGCGCCGTTCTACGACCCCACCGACAAGTACATCTGGGCCCTCGCCTTCGACCGCAACGGCAGCCTGCTCGTCGCGTCGGGCGCGGAGGGGCGCATCGCGCGCGTGGACCGGCAGGGCAAGGCGCAGATCCTCCTGACCAGCGCGGAGACGCACATCACCGCGCTGCTCTCCGACGCGCGCTCGGGGCTCGTCTACGCCGGCAGCTCGCCGGGCGGGATCCTCTACCGCATCGACCCCACCGGCAAGGTGTTCGTGCTCCACGACTCCCCGTTCCGCGAGGTGCGCTCGCTGCTGCTCGGCACCGACGGCAGCCTGTACGCGGCGGTGATCGACGGCAAGGGCGACGAGCCGGCGCGGCGGCCGGAGCCGCCGATGCCCCCGATGGCCCCGGCCGCCACCGGAGGCGAGGTCACGGTGACCGAGAGCTTCACGGTGGTCCCTCCCGCGGGCCCGGTCCCGGCGCCCCTGCCGACGCCGCGGCCCACCGAGCCGGCGCGCGCGGGAGGGGCCAAGGGCGCGGTGCTGCGGATCGCGCCCTCCGGCGAGGTGGACACGTTGTGGTCGGACGGCGACGAGACCCCGTTCGCGATGGCCGCGGCGGCGGGGGGCGTCCTCGTCGGCACCGGCGGGAAGGGGAACGTGTACCGCGTGCACGACGACCGCACGTGGACGATGGTGGCGTCGTTCCCGGGCGAGCAGGTCACGGCGCTGCAGCCCGAGCTGGACGGTTCGATCCTGGTCGCCACCTCGAACCCGGGGAAGCTGCACGTCCTGCGCGGCCGCCCCGGAGATCGCGGCACGTTCACCTCGAAGGTGCGCGACACGGAGACGGTCTCGAGCTGGGGCCGGCTGCGCTGGGACGGCCAGGTGCCGGAGGGGACGCGCATCGAGATCCAGACCCGCAGCGGCAACACCAGCTCGCCCGACACGACGTGGTCGGACTGGTCGGCCGCGCAGACGCGGAGCGAGGGCGAGGCGGTCCAGAGCGAGAGCGCGCGCTTCCTGCAGCTCAAGGTGACCCTGATCGGGCGCGAGGGCACCTCGCCCGTCCTCGACTCGCTCTCCACCGCGTACCTGCAGCGCAACCTGCGGCCGCAGGTGCAGGCGATCACGGTGCACCCGCCGGGCGAGGTGTTCCAGAAGCCGCTCTCGATCACCGGCGAGGCCGAGATCCTCGGGCTCGACAACGCGCCCGGGGCGGAGACGCGGCCGGGACCGCCCTCGGCCCCGCCGCGCGCATTGCCGCCCGCGACCAGCTACAGCCGGAAGCTGTTCCACAAGGGCGTCCAGACCTTCTCGTGGCGCGCCGACGACGCCAACGGCGACACCCTGGCGTACGACGTGTTCTACCGGCGCGTGGACGACACCCTGTTCCGCCCGCTGCGCAAGGGCCTCACCGACGCGGTGCTGGCCTGGGACACCACGACGGTCCCCAACGGCCGCTACGTCATCCGCATCACCGCCAGCGACGCGCCGTCCAACCCGGAGGCGCTGGCGCTGACCGTGGACAAGGAGAGCGTGTCTTTCGAGGTGGACAACACCCCGCCCTCGGTGACCGCCTCCCTCGTCACCGCCTCCGCCGCGCGCATCCGCGCCGTGGTGCGCGACGACAGCAGCATCGTGCGGCGCGCGGAGTACTCGGTGGACGGCGGGCGCTGGCGCGAGGTGCACCCGGTGGACGGGATCAACGACGCGCTGGAAGAGGTCTACGAGATCCCGACCTCGGAGCTGCCCCCGCCCGGTCCGCACATGGTCGTCGTGCGCGCGACCGACCTGCTCGGCAACGTGTCCACCGGGCGCGTCCAGGTGCCCTGATCCCGACTTCGTCGGGACCGGTCCGGGCATATCCCGGCCCGCGAGCCCTCGTGGTGCGGGCCGGCGCGCTCGGGGACGTGCTGCTCCTGCGGCGCACGATCGCCGCGCTGCACGGGGGGGGCTACGAGGTCACGCTGCTCGCGCCGGCCGCGTCGGGCGGCGTGCTGCTCGGCCCGGGGGCTTCCGAGGTGCGCCACCTTCTCGACTGGGAGCGCGGCGACGTGGCCGCGCTGGCGAGCGGCGGCGGTGACGTGCCGGAGTCGCTGCGGCGCGACCTCGCCGGGCACGACCTGGCCGCCGCGTTCACGCGCGGCGACGCGCTGGTCTCCGGCCTGCGCGCGCTGGCCCCGCGCGTGCTGGCCCGCGATCCGACTCCCCCGCCGGGGCTCACGGCCCCGCGGTGGCTCGCCGCGGTCCTCGCCGGCGTCGGACTCGACCCGGACGCGGACCCTCCCCCGTGCGTGCCCACGGACGCGGAATCGGCTGCGGCCCGACCGTGGCTCGAACGCCTGCCACCTCGCTTCCTCGCCGTCCATCCCGGCAGCGGCTCGCCGCGGAAGAACTGGCCGGTCGAGCGGTTCCTGGAGCTGGCGCGCCGGCTGCGCCCGGACGAG
>DATBIZ010000650.1:0-3844 GCA_036556645.1 Vicinamibacteria bacterium
ACCTCTACTTCATCATGGAGCCGACCGAGACCGACAACGTGTTCCTGATGGTCAAGTCCACCGACGAGGGCCGCACCTGGCGCGAGGTGGACGGCGGGCACCGGCCGCAGACCGACGACCTCGAATCAGTGGATGCGCGCATGGTCGGCGACACGATCCACATCCTCCACCAGGTCACGCGCTCGGTGCGCTATCACTCCTTCCGCACCTCCGACCATCCGTCACGGGCGGATACCTGGGCCGTGCGCGACGAGCTCGCGGCCACGACCGAGTCCGTCGCGCAGGCCGCCACGCTCGCGGTGCGCTCCGACGGCAGCCTGGTCGCTTTCTACGTCGGCCCCGCGGTGCAGTACAGCGTGCGCTCGACTGCCGGCCGGTGGAGCCCGCCGCGCGCGCTCGAGCCGCGCGCCAAGACCGCCGGCCCCATGGCCGTGCTCGGCGCCGACGACGCCGTGCACGTGGCCTACTACCGGACCGACGGCACCCTGTGGCACCGCCGGCTGCGGCGCGACGGCACGCTCACCGAAGCAGTGCCGCTCGCGGCCGGCGCCGGCACCACGCGCGCGGAATACGGCTCCGTGCTGCCGCTGGTGTCCATCCCGGAGACGAACACGGTCGTGGTCGTGTACCGACTGGCGGACGGCAAGCTGTGGGAGCGGCGGATCGCCGGCGACGGCGCGGCCACGCCCCCCGTGCGCGTGACCGACCGCGACGTGGTCCGCGACGCGGTGGACTCGCAGCAGCCGGGCGCCGACCTGGTGCTCGACGGGACCACCCTGCGCGTGCTGTTCATCGAGACATCCTCGCGCGGCATCTTCAGCACGTCGGATGCGGGCGGCTGGCGGCCCTCGACGCTGGAGGTGGGCGGCATCCTCGGCTCGTGGGTGCGCGGCAGCGTCTACACGCGCCGCGACGGCGTGAAGGTCTACGGGTACGTCTACGACGCCGGCTCGGACGGCGGGTCCGGCATGAACCGGTTCGGCGAGGTCGTGCTGAGCGCGCGCTGAGCGAATGCGCGCGGGCCGTTGACCGTGCCCCCTGGCGCCCCGAACATGGAGGGAGGAGGAGCGCCATGCCCCAACACGACCCGACGCGCCCGGATCCCGGCCGTCCCGACAACCCGCGGCGCCCGGGCGACGCGGGCCAGCCGGCCGGGCTCGATCCCACGCGCGACCCGCAGAAGCCGGGCCCCCCGGACGGCCCGCGCGACTCGCGCACGCCGCCACCCGCGGCGATCCGCGAAGGCGACGGCCCCGGCATCACGCCGCCGCCCGGCGTCTCCGACGTCGAACGGCCGCCGGGCCGGGACGAGCCGATGTAGCGTCAGGCGCGCGGGCGGAGCGCGCGCGTGAACGCGGCCAGGGCGCGCCGGACCTCGGACCGGTTCTGGGCGAGGATCTGCCGCCAGAGCGCGCGCGGGCTCCTCGCCAGCCGCGTCATGTCGCGGAAGCCGGGGCCGGCGATGCGCCGGTGGCGCGCGGCGATCGGGTCGCTGCGCAAGGCGTCCAGAAGCGCCCAGGAGACCAGCTGCGGCAGGTGGCTCAGGAACGCCACCGCGCGGTCGTGTTCGGCCGGGCGCAGGCGGATCGGCGTGGCGCCGGCGTCGCGCGCGAGGCGCGCGACGACGCGGGCGGCGCGCGGGTGGCCCGAGCCCGGCGTGAGAACCCACGCCCGGCCGGCGAACAGCCGCGCCGACGACGCGGCGAACCCCGACCGCTCGGTGCCCGCCAGGGGGTGGCCGCCCACGAACTCAAGCAGCCCCAGCCGTCCGGCCTCGGCCACGATCGGCTGCTTCACGCTGCCCACGTCGGTGATCACGAGCCCGCGCGGGGCCACGCGCGCCGCCTCGCGCAGCAGCGCCAGGTTGACCCGGGGCGGCGCCGCCAGCACGAGCACGTCCGCCTCGCGCACCCCCTCGCGCAGCGAGGGCGCGGAGGCGGCGATCGCCCGCGCGCGGCGCGCCCGGCGCAGCACCGGCGGCCGGTCGAGCCCGATCACGCGGTAGCCGGCCCGCGAGAGGGCGCGCGCGAGCGAGCCCCCCACCAGGCCCAGGCCGGCGATCGCGACGGTGGGACGCCGCGCCCGCCTCAGGCGTCCCCCGCGGTCGAGAGCATCCGCTCGAGCAGCTCCGGCTCGCGGCGCGACAGCACGCCCGCCGCCCGCTCCACGAGCAGGGCGTACACCGCGACCGCGCCCGCCAGCGCGAGCGGGAGGGTCAGCCACCAGAGCGCGAGCGCCTCCAGCAGCACGGGCAGCCACGTCAGGAACACGAACGGCGCGGCGAGCAGCAAGGCGCCGCTCAGCATCAGCGCGCCGAGCGCGGCGGCGGCGAACCCGCGGCGGCCGGGGCCCGCGCTCATCGTCTTGCCGGGCTCGGGCACCGCGGCCGGGAAGTAGATCGAGAAGAAGTTGTCCACGCCCGCGGCCACGATCGCGGCGCAAAGGGCGGCGGCGAGCGCGGCCGGCGCGTAGACGGGCGCCAGGACGAGCGCGGCCACGGCCAGCATCAGCAGGCCGGGCAGCCGCAGCAGCAGCGCGCCGGCGTTCTTGGCCACCAGCACGCGCCAGCGCTCGACGGGCAGGCCCATCAAGAGCGCGATGCCGCGGCGCTCCAGGCCGAAGGCGTTGCCGCCGAACCCGGAGGCGCCCACGAACGCCGCGACCATGAGCAGGCTGCCGCCGAGCGCGCGCGGGCCGCGCGCCTGGTACATGAAGAACAGGAACAGGAGCGGGCCGGCCAGGCTGATCAGCACCGTCGCCTTCAGCGCGGGGTCGCGCCAGGCGATGCGGAGGTCCTTCTCCAGGAGGGCGCCGATCGCTCCGGGCAGCACCATCCGCGCGGGCCGCGCCTCGACCCCCGCCGCCGGGCCGCCCACGTCGAGCTCTCCGCGGTGGATCCGGCGCACCAGCACCGCCGCCACGGCCATGGCCGCGGCGAGCCCGGCGACGGCCAGGCCGGCCTGCACCACGAACCCCGCCGCGTCGCCGCGGCCCGCGAACACCGCCGCGCGCACGCCCCAGGCGAACGGCGAGAGCGCGAACAGGTCGCGCTCGAGCAGCATCCGGCGCAGCGCGCCCAGCCGCGGCAGGCCGGTGGCGAAGAACACGAGCGGCAGCATGCTCAGCACGAACCCGAGCGCGAGGCCGACGAACAGGCCGACGTCGCGCGCGCGCCGGTTGCGGAACAGCCCGTGCATCACGAGGCTGGCGAGCTGGTCGGCGGCGAGGATGAAGGCGAAGCTCAGCGCCACGCCGGCGATCGCGGCCGGCCAGGCCGCCGCGCCCGGCGCCGCCCCCACCGCCACCCCCAGCACCACGGGCAGCTTGGCCAGCACGGCCGGCTGGAGGAGGTTCGCGAGCAGCGAGGCCGCCACCAGGGTGCGGGCGGGCAGCGGGAAGTGCAGCAGCCGGGTCAGGTCGTGCGTCTCGCTGAGCGCGACGCCGGTCAGGAGCGGCGAGAGCAGCCAGAAGAGGCCGACCACGGTGGCGGCCAGCGAGAGCAGCGGCAGCAGCAGCTCGGGGTCGGAGGTGGCGACGCTGCGCACGCCCACGAACACCGCCGCGGTCGCCAACGCGGACATCAGCAGCAGGAACGGCAGCGCGATCAGCGCGCCCACGATGCGCTCGGGCGCCCAGCGCAGCGCGCGCAGCTCCAGCTTCCAGCGCAAGGCGACCAGCCCGATCAGGCGATCCAGGACAGGTCCTCGCGCCGGACGTCGGCGGCCACCAGCTTGAGGAACACGTCCTCCAGCGTCGCGTCGTGCGCGACCTCGCGCTGCGCCCGGATCTCGGCCAGGGTTCCCTGGGCCACGATGCGGCCGCGGTCGATGATCGCGACCTCCTC
>DATBIZ010000651.1:0-9591 GCA_036556645.1 Vicinamibacteria bacterium
CAGGTATGGCGGCGAGTGACTGGTCGTACCGCGCCTGCAGGGCGCCGGCCTGCGCCGGCACCAGGTCCATCAGCACGTGGAACGCGGCGGCGGCGGCCGCGGCGTCCTGCGAATCGGCGGGGTGGGCGGCGGGCGCGCCGAGATACGGACGGTAGCCGCCGGCGATGGCGTTGACCGCGTCGTACACGGCCCCGTGCACGATGGCAAGGCTCACCACGGCGGCGTGGGCGCTCGGTCCGGTCGAGTTGATGGTCGCGTTGGCCTGGATGTTCCAGTCCGTGACCGCGTCGGCGCGGACGGCGGCCGGGCGGGCCGACGCGGCGGCGAAAACGGCCAGCACGGCCGGAATGAGGACCCGGGATCGATCGATGGGCATGGTGCCCTCCTTTCAAGCGACGAAGGCCGATCGGGTCGATGTCTGGTCGGCGGGAGTGCCCGGACACTAGCCCTTGCGTGCAGGCGGGTCAAGGGAAAATGCCTCCGCGTTGGGCCAGAATGAACGGGAACTTCCGCCACGAAGGACTCGTTCACCCTGGCAGAGATGGCCGAGCCGCTCGTCGAGTTCCGGGACCTCGCGGTCTCGTACGGTCCGGTGCGCGCGCTCGACGGCGTCACGGGGGTGTTCCACCCCGGCCCCACGGGCCTGCTCGGCCCGAACGGCGCCGGCAAGACCACGCTGCTCAAGACGCTGCTCGGGTTCCTGCCGCCGGACGGGGGCACCCTGACCGCGTTCGGCCTCGATCCCACGCGCTCGCCGCTCGAGGTCCGCCGGAGGATCGGCTACATGCCCGAGGTGGACTGCCACACGCCGGGCATGACCGCGGCCGCCTTCGTCGCGTTCGCGGGCGAGCTGTCCGGGCTGCCGCGGCCGGAGGCGATCAGCCGGGCGCACGAGGTGCTCTATTACGTCGGCCTGGGCGAGGCGCGGTACCGGCGGGTGGAGACCTACTCGACGGGCATGAAGCAGCGGGTCAAGCTCGCGCAGGCGCTGGTGCACGACCCCGACCTGCTCCTGCTCGACGAGCCCACCAACGGCCTCGACCCGGCCGGACGCCAGGAGATGCTGGCGCTGATCCGCGACATCTCGACGCGCCGGCAGATGAGCCTGATCCTCTGCTCGCACCTGCTGCACGACGTGGAGCAGGTCTGCGAGGACGTGCTGGTGTTCAACCAGGGCAAGGTGGCGGCGCGGGGCAAGATCCGCGACCTCACCGGCCCCCGCCGCTCCGTCTACGACGTGCGGGTCAAGGGCGACGCCTCCGCGTTCCTCACCGACCTCAAGGACCAGGGCTGCGAGTGGCGCGAGGGCGAGGACGGCTACCGCGTGTTCATGCAGAACGGGGCCGGGCCCGAGCTGATCTTCCGCACCGCGCGCGACACCGGCGTGCAGGTGCGCCACCTGCGGCCGGGAGCGGAGAGCCTGGAGGACGTGTTCCTCCGCGCGCTGGGCCACGAGGTGCAGGACTAGCGTGCCGATCTACGAGCAGACCTATCGGCGCTACGAGGGGCGCGAGCCGCTGCGCAAGGTGCGCTTCTGGCCGATCACGCGCGAGGCGCTGCGGCTCATCCTGGTGCGCCGCTGGTTCATCGGCCTGATGGTCCTGAGCTGGCTGCCGTTCCTGGTGCGCGTGATCCAGATCTACATCGTGACGCGCTTCCCCGAGGCCGGACGGCTCCTGCCCCTGGACGGGCGGCTGTTCGGCGACTACCTCGGCCAGCAGCTCCTGCCCTGCCTGATCATCACGATCTTCGCGGGCGCGGGCCTGGTGGCCAACGACCTGCGCACCGGCGCCATCCTCGTGTACCTGTCGCGTCCGCTCACGCGCCGCGACTACGTGGCGGGGAAGCTGCTCGTGCTGGTGCTCCTGATCCTCTCCGTGACGCTGGTGCCCGCGCTGCTGCTGTACCTGATCGCGCTGTCGCTGGCGCCCGACCAGTTCGGCAAGTGGGAGCTGGCCTGGATCGCCCCGGCCATCGTGGTCTACTGCGCGGTGATCGCGCTCGCCCTGAGCCTGGCCGCCCTGGCGGTGTCGTCGCTCTCGAAGAGCGCGCGGGTGGCCGGGCTCGGCTTCTTCGGCCTGCTCATGGGCCTGCAGATCGTGCAGACGATCCTGCGCGAGGCGTTCGACCGGTCGGAGGGCGCGCTCCTCTCCATC
Organism: Vicinamibacteria bacterium; assembly: GCA_036556645.1. Taxonomy (GTDB): domain Bacteria; phylum Acidobacteriota; class Vicinamibacteria; order Fen-336; family Fen-336; genus DATKEG01. The sequence goes on from DATBIZ010000651.1 coordinate 2,157, forward strand.
ATGACCAGCGTGCAGACCGTCGGCCGCGCGCTGTTCGGTCTCCCGCCGCGCGGCTTCGAGCTGCCCTGGCCGTGGGCGGCGGCGTCGCTGGCCGTGATCGCGCTCGGCTGCCTGGCCATCCTGCGCGCGCGCGTGCGCGCGGTGGAGATCGTCCGCTGACTGCCGCCCTCGAGTACGTCCGTGCCTCGCGCTGGTACGGGCCGGTGATCGCGCTCAACGACGTCACTACCACCGTCGGCCCGGGCGTCACCGGGCTCCTCGGCCCGAACGGGGCCGGGAAGTCCACGTTCCTCAAGCTGGCGGCCGGCCTGCTCGCGCCGAGCCAGGGCGAGGTGCGCCTGCTCGGCCGGCCGGCGTGGGGCACGCCGGAGCTGTACCACGACGTCGGCGTGTGCCCGGAGACGGACGCCTTCTGGGAAGGCATGACGGGCCTGCAGTTCGTGTCGTCGCTGCTGCGCCTCAACGGCTTCGACGAGACGGAATGCCGGCGCCGCGCCGAGCAGGCGCTCGAAACAGTGGCGCTGCTCGAGGCGAAGGACCGCAAGGTCGGGGGCTACAGCAAGGGCATGCGGCAGCGCGTGAAGATGGCCCAGGCGCTCGCCCACGACCCGAAGGTGCTGCTGCTGGACGAGCCGCTCTCGGGGATGGACCCGGTCAACCGGCGCCGCGTGGTGGACCTGGTGAAGCGGCTGGGGCGCGAGGGCCGCACCGTGCTCGTGTCGAGCCACATCCTGCACGAGGTCGAGGCGATGACCCGCCGCGTGCTGCTGATCCACAACGGGCGCATCCTGGCCGAGGGCGACGTGCGCGAGATCCGCGACCTGATGGACGAGCACCCGCACACGGTCTCCGTGCGCGCGCGCGACCCGCGGGCGCTGGCCCGGGCCGTGGTCGGCGCGCCGCACGTGCTCTCGGTCAGCTTCGGCGCCGACGGCGAGTGGGTCACCATCCAGACCGCGAAGCCGGACGACTTCTACGGCCGCCTGCACGATCCCGCGCTGGAGGCCGGCGTGAGCGAGATGTATTCGCCCGACGAGGACCTCGAGTCGGTGTTCCGCTACCTGGTGCCACGATGACGCCGAGCGCGCCGCTCGCCGCCACGCCCCCGACGGGCGACGTCCGGCCGGCCCTGCCGCTGGGACGGGGCGCGCGCGCGGTGTTCGACCTCGCGCTCGACGGGATGGTCTGGAGCCGGCGCAGCCTGGCCATGGCCGTGCTGCTCGCGCTGCCGGTCGTGCTCGCGATCGTGTTCCGGATCGTGCTGCAATCGGACCTGCGCGTGCGGATCACGCCCGCGGACTTCTACGGCGCGGTGGTGACCTTCTACTACCTGCGCTTCGCCCTCCCCGTGGCCGCGCTCTTCTACGCCACCTCGCTGATCGCGGACGAGGTGGACGGCAAGACGCTGACGTTCCTGATCACGCGCCCGGTGCGCCGGAGCGCGATCCTGCTCGGCAAGTTCGCGGCCTACGTGGTGACCACGCTCGCGCTCGCGCTGCCGGCGGCCGTGATCACCTTCTTCCTGCTCGCCACCGCGAACGGCTGGAGCGGCATCGGCGGCCGGGTGGCGGACCTGTTCCGCGACGCCGGCGTGATGGCCCTGGCCCTGGTCGCCTACGGCGCGCTGTTCACGCGGTTCGGCGTGGTGCTGCGCCGGCCCGTGATCCCGGGACTCCTGTTCATCTTCGTGTGGGAGCTGCTCGCGAACCTGCCGGGCTACATGCCGCGGGTGACGCTGACCGCCTGGCTGCGCTCGCTGGTGCGCCACCGGCCGCCGCAGGAGGGCCTCTCGGAGGTGTTCGGCCAGATCCTGCCCGCCGCCCTGTCGCTGCAGGTGCTGGCCGGGGCCACGATCGCGTTCCTGGGCCTGTCTCTCTGGATCTTTTCCCGCCGTGAGTACGTTATCGAGCAATAGCGCCCTAGAATGGGGGCCGGAGGCGGAATCAATGACGCGCAGCCGAATGGTCGTGTTCGCTTCGATGCTGGTCGTGGGCGTGGGGGTGGTGGCGGCGGTCGGAGCCCTGTACCTCGACCCGGCGCGGGCCGCGGTGGGGCCGCTCGAGGCCGAGGGCCTGGCCCTGCCCGCGGACAGCAAGTTCGTGATGGGACTGGACGTGAAGCGGTTCGTGGCCAGCCCCTTCTACGCCCGCTTCGCGAACGACCGCGGGCAGGCGCGGCCGGACGCCTTCGCCGAGATCGAGGAGAAGCTCGGGCTGAACCCGGAGCGCGACCTCGACCGCGTGGTGATCGCGGGCCGTGAGGCCGTGGGCACGAAGAAGGAGGCCGGTCTGGCCATCGTGACCGGCCGGTTCGACCGCTACAAGCTCGGCCGCGCGGCCGAGGAGCGGCCGGGCGTCACCACGAAGAACCACCAGGGCACGCCGATGTACCTCTACAACGAGGGCGCCCGGGGTGCCCTGGCGATCTCGTTCCTCGACGACGACACGCTCGTGCTCGGCTCGCAGCGCTCGGTGGAGGCCGTGATCGACAACCGCTCGAGCGGCGCCGGCGGCCTGCGCGCCAACGCGAAGCTGCTGGCCCTGATCGAGGGCGTCAAGCCCGGGTCCACGTTCTGGGTGGTCGGCGACCAGTCGCTGCTCTCCCGGATGCCCAGCACGATCCCCGGCGGCGCCGGCGGCTCCGGCGTGCAGCTCCCTTCGCTGCGCTCGATGGTGGTGACCGGCGACCTCGACCCGGTGGTTGCGCTCCAGATCACCGGCGAGACCGTGGACGCGGCCTCGGCCCAGAACCTGGCCGACATCGTGCGCGGCCTGGTCGCCATGGCGTCCCTGCAGGCCCAGCAGAAGCCGGAGCTGCAGCAGCTCGCTTCGGCGGTCAGCGTGACGACCCAGGCCGAGCGCGTGCTCGTCAACGCGCGCTTCCCCTACGAGCTGCTCGACAGCCTGCACCCGAAGCGGCGGGGCGTCGCCGACGCCGCGCCCGCGGGCCAGTAAGCGCACGTCTGCCGCCCGGCCGGGAGCACACCCCGGCCGGGCCCCTCATCCGCGGCGCATCCCGAACCGTAAACCTCGACCCTGCTGGTGGTTGGATGCCCAGCCCCAATCCATCCAAAAAACCGCAGCCGCTCATGGTGTCTTTCGCGCGCGTTCCCTAGATTGCGTGACGGGGCTCGGCGATCCGGTCCGGATTCGCCCATGGGGAGCGTGCATGATCGTGAGCGAGGTCTCCAACGACAAGTTTCCGTTCCCGCCGGGGTTCAACCTGCAGGAGCAGGTGCGCGAGTACGAGCGCAACCTGATCCAGAACGCGCTCGCCGTCGCCGGCGGGCACCAGCGGCGGGCGGCGCGGGCGCTCGGCATCCGGCCGACCACGCTCAACGAGAAGATGAAGCGGCTCGGCCTGCGCCGGGACACGATGCCTCAGCCCGAGGCGGGACCGGTGCCGCACGTCGACCCCCGCCACCGCTTCCCGCGCTGAGCGCGGGCGCGACCTGAATCCGAGGTCCTGACGGTGGGCGGGCTCCTACCCGGGGTCCGCCACGCCGTCGAAGAACTCGACCGCCCCGGTCTCCAGCGCGTACTCCGCGCCGACCACCCGCAGGCCGTCCTGCTGCATGAGCCGCTCGAGCACCTCGGATCCGTGGCGCAGCGCGTTGGTGGCGACGCGCACGTTGGCGCGCCCGGCCTGCCGCGCCAGCGCGTCGCGGTCGGCCCGCAGCTCCGTCGCCAGCAGGCCCTCGACCGCGGGCCGCACGCGGCCCACGATCGAGCCGAGGTGGCGGGACGGCCCGGCCGCGGGCTGCTGCAGCGCCTCCAGGGTCGCCTCGATGGCGCCGCAGCGCGTGTGCCCCAGCACGACCACGAGCCGCGTGCCGAAGCGCTCCGCCGCGAACTCCACGCTCCCGATCTGCGACGGCGCCACGATGTTGCCGGCCACCCGGATCACGAACAGGTCGCCCAGGCCCTGGTCGAACACCATCTCCACGGGCACGCGCGAATCGGAGCAGCCGAGGACCACCGCGAACGGCGCCTGGCCGTCCACGAACTCGCGGCGGCGCAGGTGGCTCATCAGCGTGTCCAGGCTGCGCAGCCCGGAGACGAAGCGGCGGTTGCCCTCGCGCAGGCGGTCGAGCGCCTCTGTGGCCGGGATGACCGCCATGGGTGCCATCTGACGATACACCGCCGAGCGCGCCGCGGATATGCTTCACCGATGATCGAGGCAGGTTCCCGCCGTCCCCGCGCCGTGCCCGTCGCGGTCTCCGTGGCCATCGTCCTCGGGACCCCGCCAGGCGTCCCCGTGCGGGCGCAGGAGGGACCACAGGACCTGCCCGCCGAGCGGGCGTTCGACCCGGCGGCGATGCGGCCGCGCCTGGTCGTGCCCGTCACGCCGATCGCCCGTTTCGCGTCCCCGGTCGTCGACGCGCACAGCCATGCCTACGCGAAGGACGCGGCGGCGGTCGCGGCGTGGGTGCGCCTCAAGGACGAGGTCGGCGTGCGCACGTCGTTCCTCCTGACCGGCGCCACCGGCGAGCGGTTCCGCGAACTGTCCGCGCGCTACGCGCAGGCGCACCCGGGACGGTTCGTGATGTTCGCCGGGTTCGAGAAGCAGGGCGTGGAGGCGGGCGACTACGGCGAGCGCGTGCGGCGCCAGCTCCGCGCCGACGTGGCGGCCGGCGCGCGCGGCCTGGGCGAGCTGACCGACAAGGGGCTCGGGTTCGTGCGCGAGGGCGAGCGGCGCTACTTCATCGACGACCCGCGCTTCGGACCGCTGTGGGACGAGGCGGGGGCGCTCGGGGTGCCCGTGTTCGTCCACGTGGCGGAGCCGGCGGCGTTCTACGACCCGCTCGACGAGGCCAACGAGCTGCGCCGCTCGGCGAACTGGACCCTGTTCGACAAGGGCACGCCGGGCTTCGCCGCGATGCTGGAGAAGTTCGAGCGCGTGCTGGCCCGGCACCGCCGCACCCGCTTCGTCGCCGTGCACGCCTTCAACCTGGCCAACGACCTCGGCGGGGTGGCGGCGCTGCTCGACCGCCACCCCAACGTGCAGGTGGACTTCGCCGCGCGCATGTGGGAGCTGGCGCGCCAGCCCTTCAGCGCGCGCCGGTTCTTCCTGAAGTACCAGGACCGGATCCTGTTCGGCACCGACAACGGGCCCGAGCGCGCGATGTACCTCGCCCACGCGCGCCAGCTCGAGACCGAGGACGAGTGGTTCTGGCCCGCGGACGCGGAATGGTGGCGCGGGTACGGGATGAGCCTGCCCGCCGACGTGCGCGCGAAGGTCTATTCCGGCAACGCGGAGCGGCTGCTGGCCGCCGCGGCGGGCACCGCCTCCAGCAGCAGGTAGCGCCGGAACCGTACGGGCACGCGCGCCGTGGGACCCTCGACGACGCCGAGGTCGCGTCCCCCGACGTAGTCGCGCAGCGCGTAGCGGCCGGGGCCGAGGCCGCGCAGCTCGACCGCGCCGGCGAAGCGGGGCGCGTAGAAGGCGTAGTGGAGCCGCCCGTCCTTCTCGATCACGTGCGCCTCCGGCCGGTCGAAGCCGATGTCGTAGAGACCGCCCAGGTAACGGCCCTGCGAGAGGCGCTTCTCCTGGTAGAGCCGCGTCCAGAAGCCCCACGCCTTCTCGCGGGCCGGGGTGAGCAGGAGCTGCGGGTCCTTCTTGCCGGGCACGCCCGGCCACGCGAAGTTGCTGCCCACCACGCCGCCGATGCCGAGCGTGGAGGCGAAGTCCTCGCCGCCGGTGCTCAGCTCGACGTGGTCGCCGAAGTAGGCGATCGCGTCGCCCATCAGGGCCTTCAGCGTCTTGCCCTTGCTGCGGATCTGCCAGGAGCTGGTGGGGTCGGAGGCGACCGCCATGTCGAGGGCGGGCAGGTTGAAGAACGAGTAGGCCGTCCCGCACGGGCAGATCTCGACCACCGCCTCCGCCCGGACCGCATGGGCCGTCTCGTGGATCGCCTGGAAGAACCCGGGCACGCCCGCGGCCGCCTCTTCGGGCCGCGCGTGCGCGTGCGCCGGGTTGTGGCAGGGAGGCGCGCCGTTGAGGTGCTGGCCGTCGATCTTGAGCCCGTCGAAGCCCCACTCGCCGATCGCCTTGCGCACGAACGCGCGCGCGTCCTCGCGCACCGGCGCGTACGCCGGACAGAGGTACGAGGCGTCCCACCAGGCGATCGCGCGCGGGGTGCCGTCGGCCTGGCGCAGGAGCTGATCGGGGTGCTCGCGCAGGAGCCGCGTGCCGGCGTCGGCGGCGAGCGGCGCCCACCACAGCATCGCCTTCATGCCCTGGGCGTGGATGCGGTCCACCAGGTCCTTCAGGTCGGCGTCGCCGCGCGGGAACTTCGTGGCGACGGGCGTCCAGTCGCCCTCGGCGACCTGCCATCCGTCGTCGAGGGTCGCCCACGCGAACCCGAGCCTCTTCGCGACGGGCAGCGTGCCCACCACCTGGTCGGGCGTGAAGTCGCGGCCGTACCCCCACGCGCACCAGATCGGCTCGAACGCGCTGGCCGGCGCCGCCGGCAGCGCCACGCCCTGGCGCACCATCAGGCGGCGGTAGGTCGCGAGCGCCTGGAAGTGGTCGCCGCGATGGACGGCGACGAACGTGCGCGGCGTGTCGAAGGTCTGGCCGGGGCGCAGCCGCACCGGCGCCGCTTCGGTGACCGCGACCGTCGCCGCGGCGGCGGTCGGCATCGCGACCGGCAGCGCGACCGGGCGCGGCGCCCGCTCGAGGTGGCCGACGGCCACCCCCACGTCGCGCCGCCACACGGCCGCCACCGGCGTGCCGCCGCCGTAGTCGGTCGCGTTCATGCCCAGGAAGTTCTCCTGCGCGAACCCGGGGGCGAGCGGGCGCACCCAGTCGGGGCGGCTCTCGTACGAGCCCGGCTGGAACGACCAGAACGCCGGCCGCGAGGGCCGGGCGGAGAAGCGGTACCGGTGGCTCGTCCAGCGCTCGAGGACGACCTCGGCCGGACCCTGGTTCGCGTACCGCACCTCGAACACGGCGAGCCCCGGGAACTCGTCGTAGGCCGTCACGGAGACGGTCTTGGTCAGCGCGCCGGCGGCGCCGCGCAGCCGCGTGCGCGTGCCGCGGCCGAACACGTCCTCGACGGCCTCGCTCTCGCGGCCCTGCAGCGCGAAGTCGGCGTGCTCCGCGCCGCCCACGACCACGGTTTCCGACGCCGAGAGCGGGCCGAGCGGCACGCCGGCGCCGTCGAGCGTCGAGACCAGGCGGCTGTGCAGCCGCGCGTCGAACTCGATGCGGATGCCGGGGCCCGCGGCCTGGGCGGCCGGGGGAGCGGCGGGCGGGGCGGCGGCCGCCGAGGCCAGGAAGAGCGCGACTGCGGACGCCGCGAACCGCATTCCCTCTCCTAATACGTGACGCGCAGCTCCACGCGGTAGCGCTTCAGCCAGTGGTCGCGCTCCTCCGCCCGCGCGCTGTCCTTGAAGCGCTGGAGCTGCCCGACCGCGTGCAGGGCCACGCC
>DATBIZ010000652.1:0-3420 GCA_036556645.1 Vicinamibacteria bacterium
CGAGGGCTTCACGGCGGGCGTGCCACGCAACAACCGGCGGCCCTTCTTCACCGGACCCATCCGGGTGATGAACGGCGGGAGTCTCGGCGGACCCTACGGCTGGTCGCAGGACCTGGACTTCTTCTGCAACTGCGCGGACAACCGGTACGACTCGCTGCAGGCGAAGCTGACGCGGCGGTTCGCCAGCGGCTACTCCTTCCAGGCGAACTACACCTGGCAGAAGGTGCGCCAGCACGGCGGCGACCAGTTCTTCTACATCCGCGACCTGGAGTGGGGCCGGCCAGACTGGGACCGCCGGCACAATTTCTCGCTGACCGTCCTGGCCGAGCTGCCCTTCGGCCGCGGCCGCCGGTTCCTGTCCGACGCCTCGGGCCTCGTGAACGCGATCTTCGGCCGCTGGCAGGTCAACACCGCGGTGATCGTCCAGAGCGGGCTCCCGTTCAACGTCACCTACGCGGGCGCGGGCGCGGATCGCGACACCGGCCCCAACCGTCCGGACCTGTTGTCCGGAGCGGATCCCATGGAGGGTGGCGGCAGCCGCGAGCGCTGGTTCAATTCCACGCCGATCGGCTCCGCGGGCGCCGTGTTCGGCCGCCCGGCGCGCGGGACCTTCGGCAACCTCGAGCGCAACGCCCTCGACGGGCCGGGCTACTGGCGCGTGGACGCGTCGCTGTTCAAGCGGCTGATGATCCGCGACCGCTTCGGGCTGGAGCTGCGGCTGGAGGCGGTGAACGTGCTCAACCACGTCAACCTCGCCAACCCCGACAGCGAGATCGGCACTACCACCGAGGCGCGCCCGAACGCGGGCCGCATCACGGGCACAGCCTACGGCGGCGCGGACCCGCAGCGGAACCTGCAGTTCGCGGTGCGCCTGACTTTCTAGACGCGCGCGAAGCGCGCCGTCGCACCCGAACCGGCCCGGCTAGATCCCGTCCCGGTGCACGATCCGCCCCTCGACCATGGTCAGCAGGGCCTTGTTGTCGTACAGGCGTGACGCCGGCACCTTGAACACGTCGTCCCGCAGCACCACCAGGTCCGCGTATTTGCCGACGGCCAGCGACCCGGTCTCGGTGTCCGTGAAACCGGCGTAGGCGGCGCCGGTGGTGTAGGCGGCGAGGGCCTGCTCGACGGTCAGGCGCTGCTCCGGGAGCCAGCCGCCGTCGGGCCCGCCGCCGCGCGTCTGGCGGTTGACGGCCACGTGCAGGCCGTGGAACGGGCTCATCCCGACCACGGGCCAGTCGCTGCCGAAGGCGAGCCGGGCGCCCGACTTCAGGAGCGTGCCCCAGGCCCAGGCGCGCGAGGCGCGCTCGGGCCCGATCGCGCCGGCCCAGACCACGGTCATGTTGTCGTTGGGCTCGGCGTGCATCGGCTGCATCGCGGCGACGACGCCGAGCCGGGCGAAGCGCGCGGTGTCCACGCCCTGGTGCGTCTCGACGTGCTCGATCCGGTGGCGGCGGTCGCGGGGACCGTGCGCCCGCGCGGCCTGCTCGTAGGCGTCGAGCGTGTGGCGCACGGCCGCGTCGCCGATCGCGTGGGTCCAGACCTGCAGGCCGGCGGCGTCGAGCGCCTTGACGAGCGCCGCGAGCGCCTCCGGGGTGTAGTTGGGCAGGCCGCGGGAAGACGGCACGTTGGCGTACGGCTCGAGCATCGAGGCGGTCTGCGCCTCGATGACGCCGTCGGCCACGATCTTCACCGCGCCCGTCTTCACCAGGGGACCGGGGTAGCGCTGCTTGAGCTCGACGGCCTTGCGGACCAGCGCCTCCGTGGCCGCGAACGGCCGCGCGCCCAGCGCATCGGCGGGAGCGGAGGCGCTCAGCGCGGTGTAGAGCCGGGCCGTCAGCTTGCCCTGCCGCTCCAGCTCCGCGTAGAGCGCCAGCTCCTCCTCGGTGCCGTGCGCGTTCTGCACCGCGGTCAGGCCATTGCGGGCGAGCTGCGCGAGCGCGCGCTCGAGCAGCGCGAGCATCTCGGCGCGCGAGGGCCGCGGGATGGCGCCGTAGGCCAGCTCGACCGCGGACTCCTTCAGCATCCCGGTCGGCTCGCCGGCGGCGTCGCGCACGATCAGGCCGTTCTCCGGGTCGGGCGTGGAGCGCGTGATCCCCGCGCGCTCCAGGCCCCTGGTGTTCACCCATCCCGAGTGGCCGTCGTACGCCTCGAGGTACACCGGCCGCGACGACTCCACCGCGTCGAGGTCCTGGCGCGTGGGCGGACGGCCGCCCGGCAGCGCGGAGTAGAACCACCCGCGGCCGCGCACCCAGGGCGCGTCCGGGTGCCGCCGCGCGTGCTCGCGCACGCGGCGCTGGATCTCGGGAAGGTCCGCGGCGTCGAGCAGGTCCACCGCGTCGAGCTGCTGCGCGCCCATGGGCAGGTGGAAGTGCGTGTCGATCAGCCCGGGCACGACCAGCCGCCCGCCGGCATCCAGGACGGCGGTCGCCGGCCCCCGGTGCGGCGCGACGTCCACCTCGGGGCCGACGGCCACGACGCGGCCGTCCTTGACGGCCAGCGCCTGCGCCCAGGGCCGCCCGGGGTCGCCGGTGTAGATCCGCCCGCCGAGCAGCACGAGGTCGGCGGGCGCGGGCGGTGCGGCCGCAGGCGTGGGCGGGGCGAGCGTGCAGGCGGCCACGACGAGGACGGCGCAGCGTGTCGGCATGGGGCGAAGCCTAACCCGAACCGTGCCGCAACCGCGACAGCGCGAACGGCGAGAGGTCGAAGCGCGCGCGGCCCTCCGCGACCAGGCCGGCCAGCGCCTCGCCGATCGCGGTCGCGAACTTGAAGCCATGACCCGAGCACGGGCTGGCCAGGAGCACGCGCTCGTGTCCGGGATGGCGGTCGATCAGGAAGTGCTCGTCGGGCGTGTTCGTGTAGAGGCAGACGCGTGCGTCGAGGAGGCGCCCGTTCGCGCGGGGCACGAAGCGCGCGAGCAGCGCGCGCACGCGGGCCTCGTCCCCGGGGCGCGGCGTGCGGTCCACGGTGTCGGGATCCACGCGCTCCCCCTCGTGGTGGAGGCCGGCCTTGAAGCCGTGGCCGCCCGGATCCGGGATCGTGTAGAAGACGCGGCCGGGCGCGTGCTCCCAGAGCGTGACCGGGCAGCGCGCGCTCGAGAGCTCGGCGGGGTCGCCGGCCGGCTCGAACCAGTGCGAGAGCTGCCGCTCCACCCAGAGAGGCAGGCCCAGCTCGCCGACGAGGCGGGGCAGCCACGGCCCCGCGCTGAGCACGACGTGGCCGGCGTGGTAGTCGCCGCCCGCCGCCGACACCACCACGCCCGCGCCGCCGGCCGTCCAGCCGAGGGCCTCCTCACCGTGGCGCAGCACCGCGCCGTGCGCGCGCGCCGCGTGCTGCAGCGCCTGCACGGCTTCCTCGACCCTCAGCAGTCCCGCACGCGGCTCGAGCACCGCGGCCATCTCCGCGCTGGGCGAGAGCGCG
>DATBIZ010000653.1:0-1534 GCA_036556645.1 Vicinamibacteria bacterium
AGGTGTGCGTCAGCAGCATCCGCTCGCCGTCGTCGGGCAGGTCCACGTACACCACGTAGCTGCTCGCGCGGACGGGCCCGGTGCCCTCGGGGGGGCGCTCCAGCGGCGGCAGCTCGCGCCCTTCCAGCGCGGCGGCGCCGGGCACGCGCAGCGGCGCGTCGAGCATCGCGCCGGCCTGGAGCACGGGGAGATGGAGCTTGTTATTGCCGCTCATGGTCGGGCCTCGCGATCGCAGTGTTCATGGGAGTCGGCGTGACACCGCCGTGCCACGCGGCGGCACGCCGGTGATCGAGCCCACACGACCGACGGGGCGGGAGGTGGCGGCCGCACGTCACGCCCCCAGGAGGTGGGCCGACAGCGCCCCGAGGTCGGCCGGCGCCGCGCGGCGCTGGGCCAGGCCTCGGTCCAGCTTGGGGCCCAGGATCCGCGCGACCGCCGCGGCGTAGCCGGACAGGTCGGCGGCCCCGCCGCCCTCCGCCCGGCAGGCCCGCGCCACATGCGCGCCGGCCAGGACACCGGAGACCAGCGCGGTGTCGATGCCGTCTCCCCAGAACGCGTCCGCCAGCCCGGCCGCGTCGCCCACCAGCACGAACCCCGGCCCCCACAGCGGCTGCGACCGGCCTGTGTACGGGATGGACCCTCCCTCGTAGCGGGAGACGGGCTCCGCTCCCGCGAACCGCGCGGCCAGCGCCGGCGAGGCCAGGCACGCTTGCCGCCACGCGCCCAGCGACCGGCCGCCGGCGCGCAGCCGGTCGGCGTCGAGCGCCAGGCCCACGCTGTAGCAGTCGCCCCCGGACGGGAAGATCCAGACGTAGCCGCCGTCCAGCTCCGGCAGGAAATGGAACTCCAGCGCGCGCTCGTCGAGGGTCACGCCGCGGTAGTAGGCCCGCGTGGCGAGCAGGCGGCGCGCGTCGTGCGCGCCGCGGGACGCGGTGAGGCGCGCCACCACCGAAGAGGCGCCATCAGCGCCCACCACCACCCGCGCCCGCGCCTCGAAACGCTCACCGGTTTCCGTACGCCCGGTGACGCCGCACACGCCGGCCGCGGAGCGCAGCAGGCCGTCCACCTGCCAGCCCTCCCGTACCGTCGCCAGCGGCCGCACCGCGTCCAGCAACAGCGCGTCCAGCCGGCGGCGCGGGACCACCAGCATCGGCGTGGAGAGCGCCACATGCCGCGCGCCGGCGCCGAACCCGAACGCCACGCTCGACAGCTCCTCGGCCACGCGGCGCACCGGCGCGATCAGCCCGAGCTCGGCCAGCACGTTGACGCCGAACGGGGTGAGGGCGTCCCCGCAGACCTTGTCGCGCGGGAAGCGGTGGCGGTCGAGCACCAGCACCCGCAGGCCGCGGCGCGCGGCGCCGAGCGCGGCGGCCGCTCCGCCGGGGCCGCCACCCACGACGATCATGTCGTGCTCTGCCCGGGAGTCGAGCATGCCCTCCTCGCTGTAAGCCCTCCGGCGCGGGAGGCGCTCGCCTCACCCGCCGGTCACTCGGAGAGGCGTGACACGGACGTGCCGTCCCGTGGCACATCTGGG
>DATBIZ010000654.1:0-3112 GCA_036556645.1 Vicinamibacteria bacterium
GGCAGCTCGATCGCCGGGTCCTCCTCCGCGGTCGGCACCAGCACCGCGCGCGAGGCCACCTTGGGCAGGCCGAAGAACGTGTGGTAGTAGCGGTACGAGTAGAAGACGAACAGGTCCACCTCGCGCATGCCGGGCAGGGCCGCGACCAGCTCCGGCGCGAACGGGCCGTTCTCCTCGACCCAGCGGCGCTCCTCGTCCGCGGTGTGCTCCTCGTGGAAGACCAGGTCGGAGACCAGCGCGAAGCGCCGCTCCGAGCGCGGCCGCCTCACCTCGTACCGCCGCACGGGGATGCCGTCCACGCGGTCCGCGCCGGGCGGGTAGTGGTTGCGCCACTCCAGGTAGTCCAGCGCGCACGTGGTCACGACGCGCACGTCGTGCCGCGCGGCCAGCCGTCCGGCCAGCCAGCGGCAGTGCAGCTCCGAGCCGCCGGCCACCTCCAGCCCGTAGCGCTGGATCACGAAACAGAGCCGCATCAGCTCCGCGCGCCGGCCACCGCGGCCAGCAGCCGCTCGTACTTCTGCAGGATCACGTCCCAGGAGTAGTGCCGCTCGAAGTAGGCGCGGCCGGAGCGCCCCAGGGCGTCGGCGGCGGCCGGATGCGCGAGCAGCCAGGTGAGAGCCTCCGCGAACTCCTCGTACGAGCCGTAGTAGAGCCCGCCGTTGGCGCGCTGCACCTGCCCGCGCAGCACCGCGCAACGGGCGTTGACCAGCGCCGGCCGCTGCATCTTCCAGGCCTCCAGCAGCGCCATGGACAGGCTCTCGAACGGGCTCGGGTGCACGAGCAGCCGGCTGCCGCCGATCAGCGAGAGCTTCTCCGCGTCCGAGAGCACGCCCAGGTGCGTGATGTTCACGTGCACCGGGATCGGCAGCACCGCGCGCCCGACCAGCGCCAGGCTCAGGTGCGGCGCCTTCTCCTGCACGTAGCGGCCGAACTCGTCGAACAGCCGCGCGCAGCCCTTCTCGCGCTCGATGCGGCCCACGTACACGATGTAGTCGCCCAGGATGTCGAGCCGCTGCCGGATCTCCGCCGGCGGCACCACCGGCGCGTCCTCGATGCCCACGCCGACCACCTCGCCGGGCAGGTCGCTCGCGCCGGTCATCCGCAGCAGCAGCTCCTTCTCCTCGGGCGAGTTGAAGGCGTAGGCGGCCGGGGCGCGGAAGAGGTCCTTGAAGATGCGCAGGCGGACGGCGCCGTCCTCCTCCGCGGTGGGCACCAGGATGCTCTTGCGCGGCGCCACGCGCAGGCCGTGGTAGGTCGTCCAGTACCGGTACGAGAAGAACACGAGCGCGTCGTAATCCCCGCCGCGGCTCCGCAGGTGCTCGAGCAGGCCGGGCGTCACCGGCCCGTGCTCCTCGATCCAGCGCCGCTCCTCGTCGTCGGTGTGCTCGAAGAAATGGACCTTCGAGGAGAGCGCGTCGAAGCCTTCCGGCGTGCGCCGGCGCGCCACGGGGAAGCGCAGCACGGGCAGCCCGCCCACGACGGTCTCCCCGGGAGGGTACTTGTTCTCCCAGGTCAGGTAGTCCACCGCGCAGGTCGTCAGCACCTGCACCTGGTGGCGCCCGGCCAGCCGCTGCGCGATCCAGCGCGCGTGCAGCTCGGCCCCGCCGATCACCTCTTCGCCGTAGCGCTGGACGACCAGCCCGATCTTCAAGGAGGGCCGGGTTCGGGGCGGGCGGCGCGCCGGCGGTCCACGGGGTCGCCGCGGCGGAGGACCAGCTCGCGCTCGAGCTGCTCGACGCGGCGCCGCAGCGACTGCAGCTCGAGCTGCGCCCGCGCCCCCTCGCGGATGCTGTTGTGCAGCAGGTGCGCGAAGTAGAGGTTGAGCTGGGCCTGTCGGTTCAACAGGTGGTCCGTGTAGAGGCGGATGAAGGGGCGGACGATCTTCTTGGCCAGGATCAGCGCCTTGGCCCCCGGCCCGGTGCGCGTGGTGCGGATCAGGTAGTCGGCGCTGATGTTCCAGTCGTGGCTCGGGCCGAGCAGCCGCTCGAGCAGCTTGTCGTCGATCTTCGCTTCCTCGGCGAACGCGCGCAGCCGCACCGCCGCCAGCGATTCGACCTCCTCGTCGGTGTAGTGGCCCTCGGCGCGCTTGTTCTGGATGGACTCCCGGATCTCCTTCATGATCGCGACGACGTCCACCGGCGATCCGGGCGTTTCGCCCATCGAGTCCCTCCCTGCCCCCGCGCCTGCAACGCCGCGAGCGCGCGCTCGTGACGGGGACCGTCGCGCATTGTAATTCAACGAGTTGCAGGCGCGGCGCCCGCGCACGGCCTGGCATCGCGCTTGCACTCTCCCCAGCGTCATTCTTTTCTTCGAGGAGGCCGAACTTGGGTGTCCTCATCGCTCTATTGCTCTCCGCGGCCGGCGCCGCGAAACCGGCGTGGGCGACCTCGAGCGTCACGTTCGTGCAGGCGACGATCGTCGCGCCGGACGCGGCGGCCGGGACGCTCGGCTTCGTGGACGCGAGCGGCCGCAGCCGCTCCCATCGCGTGTCGGGTGAGTTCGCGCCGCGCCTGGGCCGCCTCCGCGCCGGCGACGAGGTGATCCTCGTCCTCTCGGGCACGGACCCGGTCGTCCAGGACGTCCGCGTGTCACTGGCCGCCCCGGCCGTCCCGTCCCCCGAGGCCGCCGCCGAAGCCGCCGCTCCCACCGCATCCCCGTGGACGGTCGTGCCGCCGGAGCAGATGCGGAAGACATGGCCGAATCCCTACTCGCGGTTCAACCGGGGCAAGGCAGCCAGGAGCGCAGCCACGAACCGGTAGGACCACTCGACGCCGGTTCGTCAACGTCGTGCACAGGCACAGGCACGACCACGAGCACGTCCCGCCCGTGCCTGTGCCTGTGCCCGTCCGTTGAGGTACGGCCCTCACTCGGCGGCGGCACCTGATCCCCGCCACGCCCCCCGCTATCATCTGCGGCCATGTCCCTCGCGCCCCTCTGCCTCCTCCTCGCCTGGCCCTTCGCCCCCGTCCAGCGCACCGTCCTCGACAACGGCCTCACGGTGCTGGTGGCTCCCGACCATTCGTCGCCGCTGGTGTCGGTCGCGGTGATGTACACGGTCGGCGCGCGCAACGAGGCGGCCGGGATCACGGGGCTCGCGCACTACGTCGAGCAC
>DATBIZ010000655.1:0-4351 GCA_036556645.1 Vicinamibacteria bacterium
GCGCGCCGGGCTGTCGTTCCTGCCCCAGCGGGTCTCGTTCCCGGAGTCGCTCACCGGCCGCGAGGTGCTCGACTTCTACCGCGCGCTGCGCCGTGCGCCCGCCCCGCGCGTGGACGCCGTGCTCCGCTTCGCCTCGCTCAACGGCGCGAGCGGCCGCGCGGTGGGCACGTATTCGGGCGGGATGGTGCAACGGCTCGGGCTGGCCGTGGCGCTGCTGCCGGACGCGCCGGTGATCCTGCTCGACGAGCCGACCGCCGCGCTGGATCCCGACGGCCTGTGCGCCTTCTACGGCCTGGTGGAGCGCACGCGTCACGACGGGCGCACCGTCTTCTTCACCTCGCACCAGCTCGGGGACGCCGAACGGCTCGCGGACCGCTTCGCCGTGCTGGTGGAGGGGCGGCTGGTGGCCTGCCTGGGCGGCCGCGAGCTGCGCGACCGCCTCTCCGAGCGCGGCGTGATGCGTCTGCGCATCGACCGCGACGTGCCGGACCTGCTCGAGCGCGTGCGCGCGAAGGCGCCGCGCGCGGTGTGGTCGGGGGACGAGCTGGTCGTGCCGGGGCCGGCGGCGCTCCGCCCCGCCGTGCTCGACCTCGTGCGCGCGGCGGGCGCGGAGATCCGGGGGCTCAGCGCGGAGGAAGGACGCCTCGACGGCCTGTACGCCGAGCTGGTCGGAGGGCCGAAGTGAGGCGCCTGCTGGCGCTGGCGGCGCTGCTGTCCGCGTGCGGCGGCCGCGCCGAGGCGCCGCCGGCCCCGCTCGACACCGCCAACGAGGCCTGCCGCTGGTGCCGCATGGCGGTGTCCGATCCCCGGTTCGCCGCCCAGATCGCGGCGCCGGGCGAGGAGCCGCTCTTCTTCGACGACGTGGGCTGCCTGCGCGACTTCCTGCACGACCGCGGCGGCCTCCCGCCCCGCGCGGTCGCCTACGTGGCCGATCACCGCACGCGCGCCTGGGTGCGGGCGGAAGGAGCGACGTACACGCGCGTCCCGTCGCTGCAGACGCCGATGGGCTCGCACCTGCTCGCGCACGCCGACGCCGCCTCCCGCGACGCGGATCGCGAGGCCGCCGGCGGCACCCCGCTCACCACCGCGGACGTGTTCGGCCCGGCCGGCCCGCCGGGAGGCCGGCCGTGAGCGCGTCCGGAGGCGCCCTGGCCGTGTGCGCGCGGCAGGAGCTGCTGCTGGCCGTGCGCTCGCGCTGGACGCAGATCTTCGCGGCGGTCTTCGCCGCCCTCTCCCTGGCCGTGGCCGCGTCGGGCTACGTGCTCTCCGGCGGCCACGGCGTGCAGGACTTCGCGCGCACCGCGGCCTCGCTGGTGCAGATCGTGCTGCTGCTGGTGCCGGTGACCGCGCTGCTGATCGGCGTGGTGGCGCTGGCGCCCGAGCGGGGGGCGGCCGAGCTGCTCTACTCGCAGCCGGTGCGGAGACGCACGATCCTGCTCGGCCGCCTGGCCGGGCTCCTCTGCGCCCTTCTCGCCGCCCAGGCCGTGGGCTTCGGCGCGGCGGGCCTGGTCGTGTTCTGGCAGAGCGGCGGGGCGGGGCTCGGCTCCTTCGCCCTGCTCGTGTCGTGTTCGTTCGCGCTGACCGCGGTGTTCCTCGGCCTGGCCGCCTGGTTGGCCGTGGGCGCGACCGCCGGCCGGCGCTCGCGCGCGATCGCGCAGGCGCTCGTGGTGTGGTTCGCGGCGGCGGTGCTCTACGACGTGGCCGCGCTCGGCCTGGCCTCGCTGCTGCGCTCCGGCACCGCCTCGCGCCTGCTGGTGGCGGCGGTGATCGTGAACCCGGTGGACGCGGTGCGCACGGCGGCGCTGCTGGGCGTGGAGGGCGCGTCCGCCTTCGGCGCGGCGTCGCTGGCCTTCT
The DNA here is from genome assembly GCA_036556645.1 of Vicinamibacteria bacterium. Classification (GTDB taxonomy): domain Bacteria; phylum Acidobacteriota; class Vicinamibacteria; order Fen-336; family Fen-336; genus DATKEG01. The sequence goes on from DATBIZ010000655.1 coordinate 1,855, forward strand.
TCCGCATCACCGGCGGCAGCGCGAGCGCGGCCGCCATGCTCGCCGCGTCCGTGATCGCCTGGATCGTGGTGCCGACGGCCCTGGCCGTGCGCCGGCTCGAGCGCACGGACATCTGAGGCGCGCGGCTACTCGAAGTAGCCGTTGACGTCGAGGATCACGTGCACGGTGCCGCTCGCCTGGTTCGGGCGGACGGACAGTCCGGCCGAGGCGCCGACCATGATCACGGCGTTGTTCCCGCGTGTCTGCCCCGCCGCGTAGTTCAGGCTCGAGGTGGTCGCCGCGGCACCGGCCGGTGCCAGGCCCAGGTTGCCCGCCGTCGACGGCGCGGTGACCGCGACGTTGAGCGACACCGCGGCCGCGGTGTCCGGTATCCCGCAGCGGCCGCCCAGATCGAACGTGCGCGTGACGCCCGCGATCAGGGCCGGTCCGCCGTGGGCAGCGGTGGCCAGCCGCGTGTCCACGACCCGGCACGGCGTCACCGTGTGGAACGAGGTCCCGGCCGAGGGCGCGCGCAGCGGCGCCGTGGCCAGCGTGGCGGAGCGCGCGGGCAACGTCAGGTTCAGGACGCCCGCGGCCGGGGCGCCGGAGCCGGCCGGTCCGAGCCGGCTGGCCGCCGAGAAGCGGAAGAGGGCCGCCGTCTCCGTCCAGCCGCCGGCCATGCCGACGGCCACGGTGCGCGCCACCGTGTCCTTGTTGAACAGCAGCAGGTACAGCATCGTGCCGCCGCGGATCGCGTACGCGCCCACCTGGTCGACGTTGCTGCTCGTGGCGCGGACGGAGTCTCCCGTCACGCGGCCGCCGAGGCCGTCGTAATCGAGGTAGAGGCGGAAGGCGTCCTCCACGCGGCTGCCGTCGGAGGGCGCGACCCACCGGGTGGCCAGGTCCACGCCTTCGCGGCCCAGCACGGCCAGCACCTCCGCCTGGGCCAGCGCCGAGCTCACGCCGTCGTCGTGGCCCCAGTTGTATTCGGAGAGGGCGAGCCCGGGGCGGGCCGCGGCGGCGGCGCCGGTGAACCGCCCGTCGAGCCACGCCCTGAGGCGCGGGATCAGCCGCACGGGCCCCATGCCCATGTCGTTGATCCAGGACTCGTCGAGGTACGCGGGGTCGTAGAGGCTCTTCACGGTGCGCAGGCGCAAGGCGGAGGTGGCGGCGGACTCGTCGTCCGAAAGGGCCACGTTGGGCGCCTGCGGGTAGTAGTGGATGTCCAGGTAGTCGAGCAGCTTGACGCCCGTGGCCACGTAGTCGGCCGCGACCTGCTCGAGGTACCAGTCGAGGAAGTCCAGGTTGCCGTGCGCGGCCCGATCGGGACCCGGGCGGCAGCCGTCCAGCGCGGAGAAGAAGTAGGCGCACCATCCCCAGTCGGCCGGGCCGAGCACCTTCGCCGCCGGGTCCTGCGCCTTGATGGCTCGCGCGTAGTCCCGCGTGCGCGTCCACATCTCGTCGTAGGAGGTGAGCTGCGGGTGCACGTCGCGGTGGGTGTAGGGCCAGAGGAACGGCTCGTTGTCGAGCGCGAACAGCCGCACCCCCCCGGCCGCCGCGCCGCCCACGCGCGAGGCGATGTGCTGCATCCAGCTCGTCACGAACGCCGGGCCCACCGGTCGCGACGTGTCGGTCGGGTCGTTGCCGGTGATGTCGGTGCCGTCGGGCCGCACGCCGTTCCCCGCGTCGTGGTTGCACCACGGCGGAAAACCCGTGACGGTGCACTCGGTCTGCGCCTGGGGGCCGTATTTCGCGACCGAGAAGCCCCAGCGCCGGGCCCGGTCGATCGGCGTCCAGCCGATGGTGGGGACGGTCAGTAGCACCTCGCCTCCGGCCGCCCGTGTCTGGTCGATGAAGCGGTCCGACGACGAGCCGTGAGGGAGCTGCGAGGGATCGGGGTGGTCGTTCTCGATGTTGTAGAAGAACCAGTCGCTGGCCCGGTTGTTGACGTCGTCTTCCCAGGAGTAGCGCGTCACCGCGTTGCCGCCCCAGCGGCGGACCGGCCAACGCAGGCGGTTCGCCTGCGCCATGCTCCCGAAGCTGACCCCGTAGATGAGAGGGGAGATCGGCCGCCGGTCGGCGTCCGGCTCCACGGTCACGGTGACGTCAGCGGCGAGCGCCGGCCGTCCCAGCAGCGCCGCGGCCAGGACCAGCGCGGTGCCCGGGCCCTGTCGCGCCGCGCGGGACGCCGCCATGCGCGGACCACGATAGAACGGGCCGGGCCGCGCGCGCTGTGGGACGTCTCACAGGGCCTACTCCACCCAGCGCGCCACGAACAGGTTGGTCTGGCCCCCCTGGGGATCGGCGCGGTTGGAGGCCCACACCAGCAGCGTGCCGTCCGGGCTCCAGACCGGGAAGCCGTCGAAGCCGGGGGCCGCGCTGATCCGCTCCAGCCCGGTCCCGTCTTCGCCCACCATCCACAGGTCGAACTCGCGCGGGCTCGCCCCCGCGTTGGAGCTGTAGATGATGCGGCGCGAGTCGGGGTGGAAATACGGGCCGAAGTTCGCGGCGCCGTTTC